>NZ_JBHWDU010000013.1:0-67645 GCF_042734825.1 Kitasatospora sp. NPDC059648
CCCGCGGCTCGCGACCCCCCCGCTCACCGCCCCCGGCACCCACCCTCCCGAGAGCCCACCCCCCCCGGAACACCAACCCCCTTTGCCTCCCTGCAAGGGAAAGCGCAGGGTGGGTACGGAGGAGGCCCCCCATGACCACCCTTGAGGAACAGATCGACATAGCCGCCCCCGTCCTGGCCGCCTGGGAGCAACTCCACCGGGTGCACGACTACCCCCAGTTCGTCGAAGGAGTCCGCACCGCCCACCCCCACGGCCGTAACCTCGCCCACCTCGGACTCCGGGTCTGCGGATCGGAGCGGTCCGTGGACACCGAGATCACCGACCGCGGCCGGGGCAGGGTGATGGCCTGGCGGACCCTGGACTCCGTCCACCTCCGCGGCGCCTTCGCCCTGCTGCCGCTCGACCCCCGGCACACCCGGCTGCAGATCCGGGTGGAGTACGACCCGGAATCCCTGCACCGCGAGTTCGGCGGCCCGCGCGGCTTCGCCCAGGCCGGGGCGATCGAACGCGCGGTACGCGGCGACCTCGAACACTTCCGAGAGCTGGTCGAAGCCCGGGTGAGCGCCGCCGACGACCACCCCGACGCCGACGACCACCCCGACGCCGACGCCGACCCCCATCACCCGTAAGGGCCGCATAAGCCCAGCTCAGCAAGGGTGGTGAGGCTGTTCACAGCCCCCCCGCCGACCAGACCGTCCCGCTTCAGACCTGTGGCAGACTCGGAAGCCATGGACATCGGCCCGGTCACCAGGACGCTCCGCGCGGCGGTCTTCGCCGCGCTGGTCGTCCTGCTCGCCGGGCTCGGCCAGGTACTGGTCACCGGCCGCTCGCTGCCGGTCGGCACGATGGGCCTGGCCTCCGCCGCCGTCTTCGCCCTCGCCTTCGCCCTGGCCGGCCGCGAACGCGGCTACCCGGCGATCGCCGCGGCCTTCCTTCCGCTGCAACTCGGCGTCAGCGCCCTGTTCGACCTGGCCCAACGGTCCTGCCCCTCGCTTCCGCCCGACGCCGGACACGGCTTCCAGCCGCTGCTGTGCGGCGGCGGTTCGCTCGGCGGGTTCCTGTTCGGCCACGGCGTGTCCGAACAGGCCGGCGTCCTGCTGCTCCTGCTGCTGCACACGGTGATCGCGCTGGCCGGGGCGTTCTGGCTGCGCCGCGCGGACGCCGCGCTGACCGGTCTCGGCCGGGCCCTCCTGGTGCTGGGCGAGTTCCTGCACCGCCACCTGCCGGCCGCCGCCCGTTGGCTGCGGCTGCTCCTCCCGCCCGTCCCGGCCCGCCCGGTGGTCCGGGTCCCGTTCCCCCGGGCCAGCCGTGCGCTGGTCCCGGCCGAGGACGCGGTCGTCCGTCCGGCCGTCCGGCGCGGTCCGCCGGTGTTCGCCCCGACCGTCTGAGCCGGGCCGTCCCAGGGCCTCGCCCTGGGACCGGACAGGCTCCTGCCCTCCCCTCGGCGGTCGTCTCTCCCCGCGCCGACCCGGTCCCGGTCGCGCCGCCCCTCCGCACGCCCGAGAGCACAGGACGACACCCCATGAGCAACTCCCGCAGGACCGACCAGAAGACCAACGCCACCGAGCGCATGCGCACCGCCCGTGCCCGGGCCGAGCGCTCCGACCGGATCCGTCGCCGGGTGGTCGTCGGCGGAGCGTCCGCCGCCGTACTGGCCCTCGCGGCCGGGGTGGCCTTCGCCGTCGGCGGCTCCTCCGGCTCCTCCTCGGACGCCGCCGCGAACGGCCCGCTGGTCGCGCCCGCCAACACCACCGGTCCGGACGGCACCGTGATCACCTACGGCAAGACCGACGCGCCGCACACCCTGGAGATCTACGAGGACTTCCGCTGCCCGTTCTGCGAGCAGCTGGAGACCACCACCGGCAAGACCATCCAGCAGCTCGCCGACAACGGCACGTACAAGATCGAGTACCACGTGGCGACGTTCCTGGACAAGAACCTCGGCGGCAAGGGCTCGCGCACGGCGCTGGCCGCGGCCGGCGCGGCGCTGAACGAGGGCGTGGACAAGTTCAAGGCCTTCCACGACGTGCTGTACGCCAACCAGCCGGACGAGCGCAGCGACTCCTTCGGCGACGTCGGCCACATCCTCGACCTGGCCGGCCAGGTACCCGGGCTGAAGACCGACGGTTTCGTCAAGGCCGTCCAGGACGGCACCTACGCGCCGTGGGCCGCCAAGGTGAACGAGGAGTTCAACAAGAGCGACGTCACCGGCACCCCGACCGTCAAGCTCGACGGCAGGAAGCTGAACGTCCTCACCAACGGCAAGGCCGCCTCGCCCGAGGAGTTCACCACGATGGTCAAGCAGGTGACCGGGTGACGGCCGCCGCCTCCTCCACCGCCGCGCGGACCTTCGGCGCGAGCCGTCCGTTCTCCTGGCTGCTGCTGATCGGCGGCGCGGTCGGGCTGTTCGCCTCGACGGTCCTCACCCTGGACAAGATCCGCCTGCTGGAGGACCCGTCGTACGTCCCCAGCTGCAACATCAATCCGATCATCAGCTGCGGCTCCATCATGCGCAGCGAACAGGCCTCGGCCTTCGGCTTCCCCAACTCGCTGATCGGCCTGGTCGCCTTCGGGGTGGTGATCGCGATCGGCGCCGGGCTGCTCGCCGGAGCCGCGTACCGGCGCTGGTTCTGGCTCGGGCTGCAAACCGGGACGGTCTTCGGGATCGGCTTCGTGACCTGGCTGATGTTCCAGACGCTGTACCGGATCGGCGCACTCTGCCCGTACTGCATGGTGGTGTGGGCCGCGATGATCCCGCTGTTCTGGTACACCACCCTGCACAACCTGCGCTCCGGCGTGATCCCGGTCGGCCGGCGGGGGCGGGTCGCGGTGCGGGAGGCCGCCCGCTACCACTGGGTCGTCCCGGCGCTGTGGTACGCGGTGATCGCGCTGCTGGTCCTCAACCGGTTCTGGTACTTCTGGAGCACCCTGATCTGATTCCGGCGGCGGCCTTGAGCGGGACCGTCAGCGGCACGCGCTCCTGATCGGCCGCCCGGTCCAGGCGAACGGGGCCGGGTGCGCACCCGGACAGGCCGGTCACGCCGGCCCGTCCGGGTCCCGGATTCGTCCGGTCCTCAGTCTTCGACCGGCTCGAAGGCGTACCGCTCGACCTCGGCGAGGAGTTCGGCCCGCCGCCGGTCGTCGATGAAGGACGCCCGGAAGGAGTTGGCGGCCAGCCGGCGAAGGGTCTCCCGGTCGAGGGCCAGCGCCTGCCGGACGGCGCGGAAGTTGTCCTCGACGTAGCCGCCGAAGTAGGCCGGGTCGTCGGAGTTGACGGTGACGAGCAGCCCGGCGTCCAGCATCTCGCGCAGCGGGTGCTCGGCGAGGGTGTCGACGCACCGCAGGCGGACGTTGGAGAGCGGGCAGAGGGTCAGCGGGATCTGCTCGCGGACCAGGCGGGTGACGAGTTCGCCGTCCTCCAGGCAGCGCAGCCCGTGGTCGATCCGCTCGACGCCGAGGACGTCCAGCGCCTCGGTGATGTACGAGGCCGGACCCTCCTCACCTGCGTGGGCGACCCGGCGCAGCCCGGCCTCGGCGGCCCGGCGGTAGACCTCGCGGAACTTCGCGGGCGGGTTGCCGACCTCGGCCGAGTCCAGGCCGATGCCCGCGATCCGGTCGAAGTGCGGGCGGGCGGCCTCGAAGGTCTCCAGCGCGGAGTCGGCGGACTCGTCGCGCAGGAAGCACATGATCAGCTGGGTGCTGATGCCGTACCGCTCCTCGCTGCGCGACAGCGCCCGGGTCAGCCCGTCCACCACCACGCCGAGCGGCACTCCGCGGGCGGTGTGGGCCTGCGGGTCGAAGAAGATCTCCGCGTGCCGCACGCCCTGCTCGGCGGCCCGGGCCAGGTAGGCGTCCGCGAGGTCGGCGAAGTCCTGCTCGGTGCGCAGCACGGCCATCAGCGCGTAGTAGAGGTCCAGGAAGGACTGGAGGTCGCTGAAGGAGTACGCCTTCCGCAGTTCCCCGGTGTCGGCGTAGGGCAGCGCGACGGAGTTGCGGGCGGCGAGGGCGAAGGCGAGCTCGGGTTCGAGGGTGCCTTCGATGTGCAGGTGGAGTTCGGCCTTGGGAAGCGGCATGTGCGATCTGTCCGAGCTGTCGGGGCGTGAAGCTGAAGGTACGGAAGGATTCATCCTACGTTCTTCCCGTTTTCCGGGAGCGCCGTGGGCAGCTCCCGGAGGGTGCGCAGCGGCGAGAACAGCGGAAGGGTCCCGGTCAGCGTCAGCAGTCCGGTCATCACCCACATCGTCGCCCGAAGACCGATCAGTTCACCCAGTGCGCCGCCGGTCAGCGCGCCGAGCGGGATGGTGGCGTGGACGGCGAACATCGAGCCGGCTGTCACCCGGGGGAGCAGCTCGGGCGGGGTGTACGACTGCCGGAAGCTGCTGAGCACGATGTTGCAGAGCACCACCGCCGCGACCACGGCCAGCGCCCCGATCACGTACAGCACCGTTCCGGCGCCCGGCCCGGCCAGCGGCATCAGCAGCCCGAACGGGGTGACGGTGAGCAGCACGATCCGCGTCCCGCGCGCCGTCCCGAGCCTGCGGCACAGCGGGCGGGCCGCCAGCAAACCGAGCACCCCGCCGACCGCGGCGGCGGAGGCGAGGGCGCCGACCCAGCCGGGTGCGATCCCGGCCGACCGGACCAGGAACAGGGGCAGGATCGACTGGTAGCCCATCAGCGCGAAGTTGGCGGCGGCGCCGAAGCACAGGAAGGCGCGCAGGTACGGGTCCCGCAGCAGGAAGGACAGCCCCTCCCGGACCTCTCCGAGCAGGCCCGCCCGTTCCCGGGGTGCCGGCCCGGACCGGGCGCGGATCCGCAGTAGGGTGCCGGCTGCGACCAGGAAGCTCACCGCGTCGACGAGCAAGCCCCCTGCCGCGCCCATGAGTTGGACGATCAGCCCGGCGAGCCCCCGTCCGGCGACCTCGGCCGCCGAGCCGCTTCCGGTCAGTTTGGCGTTGCCCTCCACCAGGTCCTCCGGGGCCACCAGTTCGGGCAGGTAGGCCTGGTCGGCGGCGTCGAAGAACACCGAGCAGACGCCGCCGAGGAACGCCACGGCCAGCAGCTGCGCCATGGTGAGCACGCCGAACCAGCCCGCCACCGGCACGCTCGCGAACAGCGCGGCGGAGCCGAGGTTGCAGCCGATCATCACGGCCCGCCGGGGCACCCGGCCGACCCACACCCCGGCCGGCAGGCCGAACAGCGGCCAGGGCAGCCAGATCGCACCGGTCAGCAGGCCCGTGGAGAGCGGCCCGGCGTCCAGGGCGAGCACGGCGACCAGCGGCAGCGCGACGGTGGTGACGCTGCTGCCCAGTCTGCTGACGGTCTGCCCCGCCCACAGCAGCCGGAAGTCGCGTCGGGCGAACAGTCCCCAGCGGGAGCGGACTCGCGGGTTCCCCGACGGCGGGGCCAGGGTGGCGGTCACGGCCTGGCCGGGACGCTGTGGGCGAAGGCGAGGACGGTCTCGCGGTCGCGTCCGTCCTCGGGCACCGGCCGGTGTGCCCACTTCTGGATCACCTCGTGGAGGTCCGCGGCCAGTTCCCGGGCCTCCTCCGGGGTGAGCCGCAGCCAGGTCTGGGTGGCCACCGAGCAGCCGTCCCGCCAGTCCGGCCCGTAGCCGCCGCGCCGTACCGCCCATTCCCTGACCAGCTCGACCTGGCGCTCCAGGAGGATCGATCCGGCCGCGTCCGCGACGGCCTCGGTGACCGGGTCGCCGTCGAAGTCGGCCCTGGTCCAGCTGAGTTCGCGGTCGGCCAGCCGCCACCAGCGCTCGCGCCGGTCCCGGGCGAGCTCGGGCGCCTCCTCGATCAGTCCGCTCTCGGCCAGCACTTTCAGGTGGTGGCTGACGTTGCCGACCGCCTGCTCGGTGTGTTCGGCCAGTTTGCCGACGGTGGCCGGACCGTCGACTTTGAGCAGGTCGATCAGCCGGCGGCGCAGCGGATGGGTGAGGGCGGCGAGCACCCGGGAGTCCTGGATCTCCCGGGTGCCGCGCGGGTCGTCGGTGGTGGCGGGCGTGCGGACCGTCGTGTCGTCCATGCCGGGAGAGTATCCACAAGAACTCTTGTACGACATCTCTTTTACAACAACTCTTGTGCACTAGCTCTCGGTCGAACGGGTGTACCGGCGCCGGACACCGGGCACCTGGTAGGCGGGGGCTTCCGTCGAGGAGGTAGCGAGATGCGGCACGCCAACGACCCGCACATCCGGCCCGAGGGCGTCTCCCCGCACGCTCTGGGCAACGACACGCTGCTGCACGAGCTGGAGCAGCTGCACCGCACGCGCCACGAGACCTTCCTGTACGGCTCGGAGGAGGCGCTCAATCGGCACACGCTGCGCACCGGGCAGCTGGAGGCCGAGTATCTGCACCGCTTCCCGAGCCGGCAGGTCACCGCGGCCCGGACCAGGGCCGGAGCCCGGGCCCGGGAGGCGGCGGCCCGGGTGGAGTCACTGCCGGAGTAGCCCCCGCGACGCCGGAGCGGCCCCCGGGGCCGACGGACACCGCGGCCCGACGGGACACGCCGGGCGGCGGTGGCGTGCCCGGGGGCGGGGGGTCGGGGAGGGTGGGAGGACAGACGCACCGGACCCGAACCCCACTGGGAGCCCGCATGCCCATCGCCAGCGTCAACCCCGCGACCGGCGAAACCGTCCAGACCTTCGAACCGCTCGACGCGGCCGGGATCGAGCGGCGACTGGCCCGCGCCGAGGCCGCCTTCCACGGCTACCGCACCACCCCCTTCGCCGCCCGCGCCGAACCGATGCACCGGGCGGCCGACCTGCTGGACCGGGACCAGGAGACCGTCGCCCGCACCATGACCGAGGAGATGGGCAAGCCGCTGGCCGCCTCCCGGGCCGAGGCCGCCAAGTGCGCCAAGGCGATGCGCTGGTACGCCGACAACGCCGAGGCGCTGCTCGCCGACGAGCACCCGGCCCAGGCCGACGTGGCCGACAGCGGGGCCGCCCGGGCGTACGTGCGCTACCGCCCGCTCGGCCCGGTGCTCGCCGTGATGCCGTGGAACTTCCCGTTCTGGCAGGTGATCCGCTTCGCCGCGCCGGCCCTGATGGCGGGGAACGTGGGCCTGCTCAAGCACGCCTCCAACGTGCCGCGCACGGCGCTCGCGATCGAGGAGCTGTTCCAGCGGGCCGGCTTCCCGGAGGGCTGCTTCCAGACCCTGCTGATCGGCTCGGGCGAGGTCGAGGGCGTGATCCGGGACCGCCGGGTCGCCGCCGTCACCCTCACCGGCAGCGAGCCGGCCGGGCGGGCGGTGGCGGCCGCCGCGGCCGACGAGGTGAAGAAGGCCGTGCTGGAGCTGGGCGGCAGCGATCCCTACGTGGTCCTGCCGAGCGCAGACCTGGAGGCCGCGGTGGGCACGGCGGTACGGGCCCGGGTGCAGAACAACGGCCAGTCCTGCATCGCCGCCAAGCGCTTCATCGTGCACACCGACGTCTACGACCGCTTCACCTCGGCCTTCACCGAGGCGATGCGGGCCCTGCGGATCGGCGACCCGCTGGACGAGGACACCGATGTCGGCCCGCTGGCCAGCCGCCAGGGCCGGGACGACCTGGAGGAGCTGGTCGAGGACGCCCGCACCCACGGCGCCCGGGTCGAGTGCGGCGGCAACCGCCCGATGGGCTGGGACACCGGCTGGTTCTACGAGCCGACCGTCCTGACCGGCGTCACCCCGGCGATGCGGATCCACCAGGAGGAGACCTTCGGCCCGGTCGCCACCGTCTACCGGGTCGCCGACCTGGACGAGGCGGTGGCGCTCGCCAACGACACCCCCTTCGGGCTCAGCTCCAACGTCTGGACCACCGACCCGGACGAGCAGGAGCGCTTCGTCCGCGACATCCAGGCCGGCGGGGTGTTCTTCAACGGCATGACCGCCTCCCACCCGGCGCTGCCCTTCGGCGGCGTCAAGCGCTCGGGCTTCGGGCGGGAGCTGTCCGGGCACGGCATCCGGGAGTTCTGCAACGTCACCACGGTGTGGATCGGCTGAGCCCTCCCGGCCGCGCCGTGCCGCCCGACCGGGTCAGGAGGCCGCCATCCGGTGCCTGCCCCGGCCGGGCGTCGCCCAGCGGGCGATCATGCCGACCAGCGCGACGAAGGTCAGGAACCAGAAGAAGGACATCAGGCCGAGCAGCGGGGCCGAGTTCGTCTGGACGGCGACCATGCACAGACCGATCGAGAGCGCGACCATGAACGTCACCACGGTCGGGCTGAGGCTGAGCAGCCAGTGCCAGGCCCGGTGCCCCCGGCTCGGGTTCCGCGGGGCGTCGGGGCCGGTGTCGAGTTCCTTGTAGGTGAGCAGGTCCATCGGGATCGCCTCCAGTGCCGGAGAGGGGGACAGCCCGGCCCGCGCGCTCAGGAGGCCTGGCGCGGAGCCGTGGACTTGCGGGTGGTCTTCTTCGCCGGGGCGGCCTTCTTGGCGGCCGCGCTCTTCTCCGAGCCCTTGCCGGCGGTGGTCCGGGTGGTCGTGGCCCTGGTCGTCGTGCTCTTCGCAGCCGCCTCCTTCGCGGCCGCGGTCCTCTTCGCCGCCGCGCGCTTGCGGGGCGGCGGCTCCTCCTCCCGCTCGACGCCCGGCGCCCGCCCGCCCTTGGCCTGCTTGAGGCTGCTGCGCAGCGCCTCCATCAGGTCGATCACGTTGTCCGGCGCCTCGCCGGCCTCCTCCTCGTGCGGGATCTCGACGCCCTCCAGCCGGGCGGTGATCACCTGCTGGAGCGCCTGCTGGTAGTCGTCGTGCAGCTGGGAGAGGTCGAAGTCCTCGGAGAGGGTGTCCATCAGCGAGCGCGCCATCTTGAGCTCCTGCGGCCGCACCGCGACGTTCTCCTCGGGCGCTATCCCGGCCGCCGGGCGGACCTCGTCGGGCCAGATGCAGGTCTGCAGCACCAGCGTCCCGTCGTGCACCCGCAGCACCGCGGGCGACTCCCGGGTGCGCAGTGCGATCTTGGTGACGGCGATCTGCCCGGACTCCACCAGGGCGTCGCGCAGCAGGGCGTACGGCTTGGCGGCGGCCTTGTCGGCGACGCCGACGTAGTAGGCCTTGGAGAACATCAGCGGGTCGATCTCGGTCGCGTCCACGAAGGCCAGCACGTCGATGACCTTCTTGCTGGGCAGCGGAAGGTCGGCGAGGTCCTCGTCGCTGAGCGTGACCGTCCGGCCGTCGGGCGACTCGTAGCCCTTGGCGATCTCGGCGTACGGGACCTCCTTCTCCTCTCGTTCGCAGTACCGCTTCATCCGCACGCGTCCGCCGTCCTTGGCGTGCACCTGGTGCAGCGGGACGTCGTGCTCCTGGGTCGCGGAGTAGAGGTGGACGGGAATGCTGACCAGGCCGAAGCTGATAGTGCCCTTCCAGGTCGTCTGCATGGAGTGGCTCCGAGAACATCGAAGTGCCCCGAGACTCCCACTGTGCCCGGGTTTGCCCGAAACGGCTACAGCTCACCCCCCAGGGGCCGCCGAGGGCCCTGGAACAACTGACAATGCATCAGATCTGAGCTTTCCATGCCACCTCCACACCCATCCTGACCTGGGCTTTTATGTTCGGTAAGCGAACAGTTATCAAACCTTTGTTCCGATACTCGGGCGTAGAAGTTAGGTTGCACCGCAATGCGCGGATCTGTCCCCCACCCTGCGGCACGACGAGCCGAGGGTCATGCCGCGCCGGAAAGGCAGAGGACACCCTCCATGAGTGCGGACACCACCAAGCGGGCGGCGGGCACCACCCAAGCCCCCCACCAGCTCGGCCCCGTCGGACACGGTGGCGACGGCCACCTGAAGGCCGGGCTCAAGAACCGCCACCTGTCGATGATCGCCATCGGCGGCGTGATCGGCGCCGGCCTGTTCGTCGGCTCCGGCGCGGGCATCGCCTCCACCGGCCCCGGCATCCTGCTCTCCTACACCCTGGCCGGCGTGCTGGTGGTGCTGGTGATGCGGATGCTGGGCGAGATGGCCGCGGCCGACCCGCAGAGCGGCTCGTTCTCGGCGTACGCGGACCGTGCGCTGGGCCGCTGGGCCGGCTTCACCATCGGCTGGCTCTACTGGTTCTTCTGGGTCGTGGTGCTCGCGGTCGAGGCCACCGCCGGCGCCAAGATCCTCAACACCTGGGTGCCGGGCGTGCCGCAGTGGGGCTGGGCCCTGATAGTCATGGGCGTACTGACCGCCACCAACCTGTTCTCGGTCGCCTCCTACGGCGAGTTCGAGTTCTGGTTCGCGGGGATCAAGGTGGTCGCGATCGCCGCGTTCCTGGTGATCGGCACCCTCGCCGCCTTCGGCCTGATGCCCGGCACCCATGCCGTCGGCACGACCAACCTGACCGGCCAGGGCGGCTTCCTGCCGCACGGGGTGGGCGCGGTGTTCACCGGCATGCTCACCGTGGTCTTCGCCTTCATGGGCAGCGAGATCGTGACCCTGGCGGCCGGCGAGTCGGAGGACCCGGAGAAGGCGGTCAGCAAGGCCACCAACAGCGTGATCTGGCGCATCGGGATCTTCTACCTGGGCTCCATCCTGCTCGTGGTCACCCTGCTGCCCTGGAACTCGCCCGAGGTCAAGGCCAGCCCGTACGTGGCCGTACTGGACCACGTGGGCATCCCGCACGCCGGCCAGGTGATGGACGTGATCGTGCTGACGGCCGTGCTGTCCTGCCTCAACTCCGGGATGTACACGGCCTCGCGGATGGCCTTCTCGCTCGGCCAGCGGGGCGACGCCCCGAAGGCCTTCGCGACCGTGACCTCCCGTGGCGTGCCGCGGGTGGCCATCCTGTCCTCGGTGGTGTTCGGCTTCATCGCCGTCTTCTTCAACTACACCTCGCCGAAGACCGTGTTCGCCTTCCTGCTGAACTCCTCCGGGGCCGTCGCCCTGTTCGTCTGGCTGGTCATCTGCGTCACCCAGCTGCGGATGCGCAAGATCATCGAGCGCGAGATGCCCGAGCGGCACACCGTCCGGATGTGGCTGTACCCCTACCTCACCTGGTTCGCCATCGGCATGATCGGCTTCGTCGTGGCGTACATGTTCACCGACCACGACGGACGACAGCAGATGTACCTGTCGCTGGTCGCGGCAGCGATCGTGCTCGTCGCCTCGGCCGTGGTGGGCCGTCGGCGGCGGGCGGCGGTGGCGGCGGAGTCCTGACCCGTCCGCGCCGCGCCGGAACACCGGGCCCGGGAGCCGTTGCGGAGGCTCCCGGGCCCGGTGCCGTTCTGGCGCCGCTCAGCGGCTCAGCCGGTGCAGCCGGTGCAGCCGGGCCGGTGGGGCCCAGTTGTTCGGGGTGTTGCCGGTGAGCGGTGTTGCCGGTGATCCGGCTGGTGACGATCCTCGCCCGGCCAGCCTCGTTGATCAGGCCGGCGAACGCCTTGTCGCCCTGCACGGTGGTGTCGTCGACGGCCAGCGTCCCGAAGTTGTTGAGGCCACCGCCGCCGGCGGGGAGGCCTGATGCCGTCAGCGCCGTCCGTGCGCTCGATCGCGACCGCCCCTCGTCACAATCGGTGACCTTCTACTACGTGAAGTGTCCAGTCCGTGCCGTATCGGCGAACCCCGGCGCCGATGCCCCCGCCACACGGAGTGCGCCGATCGGCCACTTCGCACCCGGAGCGAGCCGAGGCGTGCTGGATCAGTCACGCTGCGCCGAAGTCGGCGGTGCGACCGTGTGAGCCCGCCCACAGGGCGTTTCGCAACTACGGCCCTGGATAGTGGACAGGCCGCCCGCCCGGCCCGTTCCTTCCCTCCGGCCGCACCCGGGCCGAGCCCGGCGCCCCCTCGCCGAGCCCGAAGAACGCAGGCCATCCGCCCTGGCGCCCTCAGGATCCGTCCTCGCCGCCCGTCCGCAGCCCGCAGATGAACAATTCGGGCAAATCGCCCAAAACGTCATTGAAGCCGGGCTGCGTCGCCTCCGGCATCCACTACGGGGCGTAGTAGCGAACGCCTTTGCCACCCGTCCCCGGCCCTGCCAAGAATGGCCCGTCGCCAGGCAGCGCCGGCCGGTCCCGTCCGCCGCGCGCAGCCCGCCCCGCCCCGCCGTCACCGCCGGGGCGCCACGGCCGTCCCGGACGGCCGCGCGGGCCCCGCTCACCCGGAGCCCGCGCGATGCCCGCCCAGTGCCCCCGGCACGGCCCCCGACGGAAAAGGATCGTCCGCTCCATGCCGCTCAGCCATGCCCGCCGCAACTCCCTGATCACCGGCGTCGCCACCCTCGTGGTCGCCAGCGCCGCCACCGCCGCGCTCGCCATCCCGCAGGTCGGGGGCTCCACCGAGGCCGCCGCCCCGGTGGCCGCCGTCTCGGTGGACGGCAAGCCGGTCGGCGACCAGGGCAAGGCTGACACCGCTGCCGCCGCCGCTGCCGAGAAGGCCGCCCAGGACGCCAAGGCGGCGCAGGACGCGCAGGCCGCCCAGGACGCGCAGGCGAAGGCCCAGGCCGACGCCGCCGCCCGGGCCCAGGCCGAGGCCGACGCGAGGGCCCAGGCGGACGCCAAGGCCCAGGCGGACGCGAAGGCACAGGCGGACGCCAAGGCCCAGGCCGACGCCGCCGCCTCCCGCTCCCAGCAGCGCCAGAACCTCAACAGCTACTCCGGCACCCCGCAGCAGATCGCCGCGCAGATCGTGCCGGCCGGCCAGCTGCAGTGCTTCAGCAACATCGTGTTCCACGAGAGCAGCTGGAACCCGCTGGCCGTCAACGCCTCCTCCGGCGCCTACGGCCTGGTCCAGGCCCTGCCGGGCTCCAAGATGGCCTCGGCCGGCGCCGACTGGCGCACCAACCCGGCCACCCAGATCAAGTGGGGCCTCGACTACATGAACAGCCGCTACGGCAGCCCCTGCGCCGCGTGGTCGTTCTGGCAGGCCCACCACTGGTACTGAGCCGACCCGGCACTCCGTACACGCCCCAGGCCCGCGACGCACCCGCGTCGCGGGCCTCGCGGCTTCGTCGGTCGGCGTGTGCACGCCCAGAAGGCGACGTGAAGATATGGCGCACGCTCGTACGATTTGGCGCCAATTGCACGTAATTACGCACCGTCAGGCCTTTGCCACGGTTCGCGCGCCCTCTTACGCTCCGGCGTCATGCCCTCACCCCTGATCAGCGTCGTGCTCCCCGCCTACGACCAGCACGGACAGCTCGCCGACTGCCTGGACTCGCTGCTCGCCCAGTCACTGGCGAACGTCGAGGTGATCGTGGTCGCCGACCGCTCCCCCGAGACCGCGGGCGGGCTCGCCGACGCGTTCGCGGCCCGGCACCCGCAGGTGTCGGTGCTGCACCTGAACGCGGCAGTCGGGGTCGGGGTGAGCCGGAACGCGGGTGCGGCGCAGGCCTCCGGCGACTACCTGCTGTTCCTGGACGCCGACCACCTGCTCCCCCGGGACGCCCTCCAGGCGCTCGCCGACCGGCTCCAGCAGACCGGACCGGTCGACGTCCTGCTGTTCGGCCACTCCCGCCGCCACAACGACCGCGAGTGGCCGGGCGGCGCCGAGGCCCTGCTCGCCGAGGCCGGCCCGGAGGCCTTCGCCCCCTTCGACCGCCCCGCGCTGTTCGGCGCCCCGCCGCTGGTCTGGGACCGCCTGATCCGCCGCGGCCACTGGGAGGAGCTGGGGCTCGCCTTCCCCGACGGCCGGTACGAGGAGATCCCGGTCGTCCACGCCGCCCTGCTCGGCGCCCGGAAGGCCGCCGTACTGGCCCGCGAGTGCGTCCAGCTGCGCCGCCGGGAGACCGTCCACCCGGCCGGCGGCCCCGGCAGCAGCGTCTTCGACCTGTTCGACCAGTACGAGCGCAGCTTCGCCCTGCTGGAGGACCAGCCGCACCTGTACGCGGTGCGCGACGCCCTGTTCGTCCGGATGATCCGGCACTACCTGTTCGTCTTCGACCTCGCCGGCTGCGTCACCCGCGCCGAACGCCCGCAGTTCTTCCACCGCGCCGCCGAGCACCACCGCCGCTTCATGCCCCCGGGCCACCGCAAGCCCGGCGGCCGCCTGGGCATCAAGTTCTCCCTGCTGGCGGGCGGCGCCTACCCGGCCTTCGAGGTCGCCAAGCTCTCCCACATCGCCCGCGGCACGCTCACGGGACGGAAGTAGCGGGCTCAGGCGTGCGCGGTGCCGCCCTCCGCGGCCCGCGCGGCGGCGATCCCCCGGGCGCCTCGGAGGGCGGCTCTCCGGGCCCACCTCGCCGTGGCGGGGCGGCTGGGGCAGTCCGGGCGCACGCAGCCGCCGGACGGTCGGCTCGCCCCCGTACGGGAAGATCTCCCGGGACGGCGCGCCGTCCACCGGGACGGGACGGGCAGCGGCTCCCCGATCAGCAGCCGGGCGAGGTGGGCCTCGGGGCCGGCCGGGTCCCCTGCCGCGGTTTCGTTGATCATGTTCGCCGAGGCTGCCACACGACACCCCGTCGGCGGTACCCCCGTCGTGCCCGGTTCCCGGACGACGCCCCGGCTGCGATCATCGGCGGAGCCGTTGCCGCACCCGCCCGGGAGGTCCCTGGTGAGCCGTCCGTCCGCCGCCCCCGGGGCCGAACTGGCCCGTGAGCTGGCCGCCGTGCTGCGCGGGGAGGTCCGCTTCGGCGCGGCCGAGCGCACGGTCTACAGCCACGACGCCTCGAACTACCGGCACCTGCCGCTCGGCGTGGTCAAGCCCGCCGACCTGGACGACGTGCGCACCGCGATGGCGCTGTGCCGCCGGTACGGGGTGCCGGTGGTGGCGCGCGGGGCCGGGACGAGCGTCGGCGGGCAGGCGATCGGCCCCGGCGCCGTGGTGCTGGACTTCCGCCGCCACCTCGGCGCGGTGCTGGAGGTCGATCCACAGGCCCGCACCGCCCGCGTCCAACCCGGCACCGTGCTGGACGACCTCCAGCGCGCGGCCGGGCCGTACGGGCTGCGCTTCGGCCCGGACCCGTCCACCCACAGCCGGTGCACGCTCGGCGGCATGATCGGCAACGACTCCTGCGGCTCCCACTCGCTCGCCTGGGGCCGCACCTCCGACAACGTCGAGCAGTTGGAACTGCTGCTCGCGGACGGCACCGAGCTGACCGTGGGCGGGCGGCTGACCGGCGCCGAGCGTGCGGCGCTCCGGGAGGCGCCCGGCCGGGTCGGCCGACTCCACAGCCGGCTCCAGGAGTTCACCGACCGCAACCTCGCCGTCATCCGCCAGGGCATGCCCCGGCTGCCGCGCCGCACCTCCGGCTACCCGCTGGACGCGCTGCTGCCCGAGCACGGCCACGACCTGGCCCGCGCGCTCACCGGCACCGAGGGCACCTGCGCGCTGCTGCTGGGCGCCACCGTCCGGCTGGTCGAGGCCCCGCCCGCCCGCGCCCTGGTGGTGGCCGGCTACCCCGACGAGAGCGCCGCCGCCGACGCCGTCCCGGCGCTGCTGCCGTACGGTCCGCTGACCGCCGAGGGCATGGCGGCCGACCTGATCGCCGCGCTGCTGGCAGCCGGACCGCGCCCGCCCGCACTGGACCGGCTGCCCGCCGGCGAGTGCTGGCTGTTCCTGGAGACCGGCGGCGCCACCCCGCTGGAGGCCTACCGGGCCGCCCGTCGGCTGGCCGACGCGGTGCGCCGCGAGCGCTCGGCCGCCCTCGCCCTGGTCACCGACCCGGTCGAGCAGCGCCAGCTGTGGGCCGTCCGGGAGGCGGGCGCCGGGATCGTCACCCGGCTGCCCGGCGGCGGCCAGGCCTGGCCCGGCTGGGAGGACTCCGCCGTCCCGCCCGAGCGGCTCGGCGACTACCTGCGCGACCTGCGCGCCCTGCTGCGTCGGCACGGCCTGCGCGGCGTGCCGTACGGGCACTTCGGTGACGGCTGCGTGCACCTGCGGATCGACTTCCCGCTGGACCGGCCCCAGGGAGCCCCGGTCTTCCGTGAGTTCCTGGAGCAGGCCGCCGATCTGGCGCTCTCGCACGGCGGTTCGCTGTCCGGCGAGCACGGGGACGGGCAGGCCCGTGCCGAGCTGCTGCCGCGCATGTACCCACCAGCGGTCATGGAGCTGTTCGGCGAGTTCAAGCGGATCTGGGATCCGGAGAACCTGCTCAACCCGGGCGCCCTGGTGGACCCGCGGCCGCTCGACGCCGACCTGCGCTTCGTCACCTCACCGCGCCGCGCGCTGCCGCTGGCCCTGCCGTACGAGCAGGACGGCGGCAGCCTGACCGAGGCGGTGCACCGCTGCGTCGGCGTCGCCAAGTGCGTGGACCCGACCACCGGGGTGATGTGCCCGAGCTACATGGCCACCGGCGAGGAGAGGCACTCCACCCGGGGCCGGGCCCGACTGCTCGCCGAGATGCTGCGCGGGGAAGCGATCCCGGACGGCTGGCGCTCGGCGGAGGTACGGGAGGCACTGGACCTCTGCCTGAGCTGCAAGGGCTGCGCGAGCGACTGCCCGGTGCACGTCGACATGGCGACCTACAAGACCGAGTTCCTGTACCAGCACTACCGGCACCGGCCGCGCCCGCTGTCGCACTACTCGATGGGCTGGCTGCCGTTGTGGCTGCGGGCGGTCGCGCTCGCGCCGGGAGCGGCCAACTCGCTGGTCCGCTCCCCGGCCGGTGCGCTGCTCAAGCGGCTCGGCGGGATCGACCGGCGCCGGGTGCTGCCGGTCTTCCCGCCCGAGACCTTCACCCGCTGGTACCGGCGGCACCGCACCGCCCACCGCCCCCCGGCGGGGGCACGGCCGGTGCTGCTGTGGCCGGACACGTTCTCCGACCACCTCCAGCCGAACGTGCTCCGCTCGGCCGTCGAGGTGCTGGAGCACCTGGGCTTCGACGTCCGGTTGCCCGAAGGGCCGGTGTGCTGCGGCCTCACCTGGTACTCCACCGGCCAGCTCGGCACCGCCCGCCGGGTGTTGCGGCGCAGCCTGGGCGCGCTGGCGGCCGCCGGGGTGCCGGCCGACACCCCGGTGGTCGGCCTGGACCCCAGCTGCACCGCCACCCTGCGCGAGGACCTGCCCCGGCTGCTCGGCGCGGACGGCCGCCCGCTCTCCGGACGGACCCGCACCTTCGCCGAGTTCATCGACGAGCACGCCCCGGACGCCCCGCTCCCGCCCGTCCGGCTGGATGCCGTCACCCAGACCCACTGCCACCAGCACGCGGTGCTCGGCAGCGCGGCCGACCGCCGGGTCGAGGCCCGACTGGGCCTGAACAACCGGGTGCTGGACTCCGGCTGCTGCGGGCTGGCGGGCAACTTCGGCTTCGAGCAGGGCCACTTCGAGGTGTCCGCGGCGATCGCCGAGCGGGTGCTGCTGCCCGCGGTCCGGGCGGCCGGGCCCGACACGGTGGTACTGGCGGACGGCTTCAGCTGCCGCACCCAGGTCGCCCAACTCGCCGACGGACGGCAGGCCCTGCACCTGGCGGAGCTGATCGCCCGGGAGCTGCGGGCCGCCGCCCGGCCCGTCGACTGACTACGCGTGCGAGGCGAGGAGGGCCCCGGCGTGCGCTGCGGCCTCCTCCCGGGTCGGGTGGCCGGCCACGCCCCCGGCCGGTCGGCCGCGCTCCCGGTCGGCCACGCCCCCGGTCGGCCGCGCCATTTCTGGGCTCGGTGCGGCACCACTTCGCCGGCTGCTCGGCGGGGTGCTCCGGCGCCCCCGGACACCTGACCGCCTCCTGACAGCGCGCCAACGCTCCCGGCACAACGGCGTGATGACCCTCACCCCCGCCGAGGCGGACAGGATCCTCGCCGACAACTTCGCCCCCTGGGTGCAGGCGCTCGGCCTGTACGTCGTCGAGACCGGCGAGCGGCACGCCGTGCTGCGCCTGCCCTGGTCCGAGCAACTGGCCCGCGAGGGCGGCGGGTTGTCCGGCCAGGCGCTGATGGCCGCCGCCGACACCGCCTGCGTGGTCGCCCTCTCGGCGGCCCGTGGCGGCTTCGCGCCGATGACCACCATCCAGCAGTCCACCAGCTTCCAGCGCGCGGTCAGCGGCCAGGACGTCCTGGTCCACGCCGCGGCCACCAAGCTCGGACGCCGGATCGCGTTCCTCGACACCACCCTCACCGCGGAGGACTCCGAGGAGCCCGCCGCCCACGCCACCACCGTCTACGCGCTGGGGTGACCGGGTCCGCACGCGGACCCGGTCACCCCAGGACATCGGCCCGGATCAGCCCTGCAGCGCCTCCTTCTTGGGCGGCTCCTCCGCGCACACCGCCGACACGAACTCCGCGAGCCGCGCCTGCGGCAGCCCGCGTGCGATGTCCGCCTCGCTGATCATGCCGACCAGCTTGTGCTCCGGGTGGTTGATCACCGGCAGCCGGCGGACCTGGTACTGCTCCATCACTCGCAGCACCTGCTCGCAGTCCTCGTCCGCCTCCACCGTCATCGGCCGCCCCTGCGCCAGGTCGCCCGCCGTCATCCCGGCCGGGTCCTTACCCTCCGCGACGCAGCGCAGCACGATGTCACGGTCGGTCACGATGCCCACCAGTCTGTCGTTCTCCCCGCAGATGGGCAGCGCGCCCACGTGCCGTTCCCGCATGATCCGGGCGGCGGCGGCGAGCGTCTCGTGCTCGCGGATGCACTCCGCGCCCTGGTGCATGATGTCGCTGGCTCTGGTCATGGTCCGCCTCCTGACCTCGCTCCCTCTCGTCCATCGTGGTCCGGGCCGGTGCCGCACGCCACCGGGCACCCGTCACGGCATCGCCCCCGGCTCCGCACGGCCACCCGGCCCGCCCTTCCCGTCCGCCTCCGCTCGATCGCCCTCCAGGTCCGTGCCCTCCAGCGGCGAGCGGGACAGCAGCTCCTCCAGCGGCGGGAGTTCGTGCTTGGGCTGCTCCCGGTCGACCTCCGGCTCCGGCACCTCGCCGCTCTCCACGGCCCGCTCCGCGGACTTCGCCGCGGCCGAGACCGCGGCTGCCGCCAGCAGGTCCCGCTGCTGGGACTCCGTCGCGCTGTCCAGGAACCGCAGCAACTCCACCGGGAAGGGCAGCACCAGCGTCGAGTTCTTCTCCGCCGCCACCTCCACCACGGTCTGCAGCAAGCGCAGTTGGAGCGCCGCGGGGGTCGCGCTCATCACCGCCGCCGCCTCCGACAGCCGCTCGGAGGCCTGGTACTCGCCGTCCGCCGTGATGATCCGCGCCCGCCGCTCCCGCTCGGCCTCCGCCTGGCGCGCGATCGAGCGCTTCATCGACTCCGGCAGGGCGACGTCCTTGATCTCCACCCGGTCGATCTGGATGCCCCAGCCCAGCGCCGGGCTGTCGATCATCAACTCCAGGCCCTGGTTGATCGGTTCGCGGTTGGCCAGCAGGTCGTCCAGTTCGCTCTTTCCGATGATCGACCGCAGCGAGGTCTGCGCGACCTGGGAGATCGCGAAGTTGTAGTCCTGCACGTTGACCGTCGCCTTCACCGGGTCCTGCACCTGGAAGTAGACCACCGCGTCCACCCGCACGGTCACGTTGTCCCGGGTGATGCCCTCCTGCGCCGGGATCGGCATCGTCACGATCTGCACGTTCACCCGGCGCAGCCGGTCCGCGACCGGCATCAGCGCGACCAGCCCCGGCTCGCGGACCTCCTCGCGGACCCGCCCGAAGCGGAACACCACGCCCTTCTGGAACTGCTGGACCACCCGGATGCTCAGCGCCGCCCAGACCGCCCCCAGCCCGACCAGCACCCCGAGACCTCCCAGCACCGCATCGACGATCATCGCGGCCTCCTCTGCGGCCTCCGCGCGCACCGGCGCCACCGGCCACCGCCGACCGGACCGGCCGGGGCCGTCGGAGCAACTGATTCCACGCTACGCCTGCCCGGCGGACGCCGGACCGAACGGGCCCGCGGCCTAGGATCGGGGGATGCAGCTGGCCCCCGCCGACGACCCCGACCACCCCCGCCACCCCGCCGAGGCCGCCGCCCGCGCCACCGGGCTCGCCGACCTCGACCGCGTCGTCACCGGCTGCCGGGCCTGCCCCCGGCTGGTCGAATGGCGCGAGGAGACCGCCCGCACCAAGCGCCGCGCCTACCAGGACTGGGACTACTGGGCCCGCCCGATCCCCGGCTTCGGCCCGCCCGAGGCCCCGCTCGTCCTGGTCGGCCTCGCCCCCGCCGCCCACGGCGCCAACCGCACCGGCCGGATCTTCACCGGCGACCCCTCCGGCGACCTCCTCTACGCCGCCCTCCACGACCTCGGATTCGCCAATCGCCCGCACTCCGTCCGCCACGGCGACGGCCTGGAACTGTACGGCGTCCGGATCACCGACCCGGTCCGCTGCGCCCCGCCCGACAACAAGCCCAGCACCGCCGAGCGCGAGACCTGCCGGCCCTGGATCACCCGCGAGATGCAGCTGCTGCGACCCACCGTCCGGACCGTCGTCGCCCTCGGCGGCTTCGCCTGGCAGGCGATGCTCCCGGTGATCGCGGACGCCGGCTGGGTGCTCCCGCGCCCCCGCCCGGCCTTCGGCCACGCCGCCCTGGCCACCTTCCCCGCCCGGGACGGCGGCTCCGACCTGCGGCTCTACGGCTGCTACCACGTGAGCCCGCGCAACACCAACACCGGCCGGCTCTCCACCGCGATGCTCAGGGACCTGCTCCGCGAGGCTGCCCTCTCGGCCGGGCTCAGGCCGCGGTAGCGCCCCCAGCGCGCGCTGATCCGACGCGAAGCGTCGGACAGTCCCTAGTCGAACCGGGTCAGCTTCCGCTTCGCCGCGCCCGCCCACACCTCCGTCAGCCGCCCTCGCGCCGCCTCCGCCGCCGCCAGCTGGCCCGCGTAGAGGACGCCGTAGGCGAAGGGCTCGCCGTCCTCGGCGGCCCGGTCGGCCAGCGCCGCGGCGGCGACCACCGCGTCCTGGTGTTCGCCCAGCAGCTCCTGGACGGCCTTCATCCGCTCGGTGTAGCGCTCCGCCGCCGGGCCGAGGGCGAGGGCCGCCGTCTCGCCGGCGTAGCGGGCGCGCTTGGCGGCCTTGCGGACTTCGTGCAGGGCCCGGTCGCGGTCCGCGGGGTCGGCCGCGAGGGCGGTGCGGACGCGACCGGCCGTGCGGCGCTGCTCGTGGGCGGCGATGCGGGAGAGTTCGGCAGCGGCGGCGCGGGCGGCCCGGGGGCGCAGCGGCGGGTCGGCGAGCAGGGTGGACAGGGCCGTGGCGAGGGCCCGGCGGCGAGGGCTGTCGAGGGCGGCGACCACCTCGGGCCACACCCGGCGGTACTCGGCCGCACCCCACTGCTCCAGCGCGTCGACGACGCGGTCCGGTCCGCAGGCGGCGGGCAGCTCGCGGGCCCTGGCGGCGAGCCGTTCGGCGAGCACCTCGCGGTCGCGGGCGCGGCCCAGCGAGGCGCCCAGCCAGCGCAGGTCGGCGACCAGGGCGTCGGTGGCACCGGGAGCGAGGAGACGGCGGAAGGTCCGCAGGGCACTGCGCAGCCGCCGACAGGCGACCCGCATCCGGTGGACCGCGTCGGGTTCGGCCGCGCGGACGGCGTCGTCCAGTCCGGCGAGCACCACTGCCTGCGCCTCGATGCGGTCGAGCAGCACCTGTCCGACCGTGGTGTCGGGCCTCGCCATGCGCGTGCACCCCCTCGTCGGGTCGCCTTCCAGGCTAGTCGCGCAGGAGCGGCTGTCGCCCCCGGAAGGCCTGGGCGGGCGTCACCCGAACGCCGTATCCGTATGCACTCTCGTGTCCGCCGTAAGGGGCATGGCATACTCCGGGGCGTGATGACCTCCACCCGTGCGACCAGGGCCCTGCGGGCCGCGGTGTTCACCGCGCTCGCCGTGCCGATGGCCGCGCTGGGCCAGGTGGTCATCACCGGTCGCCCGCTGCCGCTGTCGCTGGTGGCCACGGCGAGCGCCGTCGTGTTCCTGGTCGCGGCCGTACTGGCCGGCGGGGAGCGGCGGCTGCTGCACATCTCCGGGGTGATGGTGCCGGTCGAGCTGCTGCTCAACACCACCTTCAACCTGGGCCAGACCGGCTGTGGGCCGGTACTGTCCGAGCACGTCTCCGCGCGCGGGGTGAACCTGCTGGTCTGCGGCGGCGGTTCGGTGGACGGCTCCCTGCTGGGCGGTCCGCTGGGCCACGCTGGGCAGTTGGCGCCCGCCGCGACCCAGCTGCTGCTCCTGGCGGTGCACCTGGTGATCGCGCTCGCGGCCTCGGCCTGGCTGCGGCTGGGCGACTCCGCGCTGACCGGGCTGGCCCGGGCGCTGCGCGCGCTGCGCCAGTCGGTGGCCCGCCCGCTGCGGGCACTGCTCGTCCTGCTGCTTCCCGCCCCGGTGCGCCCGGTGCTGCGGGTACCGCTGCCGGTGTCGGACCACGAGCGGCCGCGCCGCGAGGACGTGGTGCTGAGCCCGGCTCCCCGGCGTGGTCCGCCGGCCTTCGCGCCTGCCTGCTGAGCGCGAACCCCGCTTCCGTGCGCACGCTCCCGTGAGGCGACTTCCGGTGAGCGCGTCTCCGTGAGCACGATTCCGTACGCCCGCAGGCAGTGCGCCCGACTCCCGCGTCACTTGTCCCCGCCGCACCCGTGTGTGCGGCCACCCGCGCGCACCCGCGCGCCGCGTACAGGAGTTGACTTCCCCATGGCTCAGAACCCCACCAAGCGCGAGGCCAAGCGCATCAGCGCCCGCGAGCGCATCCAGGAGGCGCAGCGCCGCGAGCAGCAGGCCGCCAAGCGCCGTCAGCGGATCGTCGTTTCGGTCTCCGCCGTCGTCGTGCTCGCCCTGGCGGGCGGGGTGGCGCTCGCGATCAACACCGGTTCGAAGAACGACGACAAGGCGGCCGCGGCCGCCTCCGCGGCCCCGCTGGTCGTCCCGGCCAACGCCACCGGTCCGGACGGCACGGTGATCACCTACGGCAAGGCGGACGCCCCGCACACCATGGAGGTGTACGAGGACTTCCGCTGCCCGGTCTGCAAGCACTTCGAGGCGGCGAACGGCCAGACCGTCAAGGAGATCACCCAGGACGGCCAGATCAAGGTGGAGTACCACCTGGCCGCCTTCCTGGACAAGAACCTCGGCGGCAAGGGCTCGCGCACGGCGCTGGCCGCGGCCGGCGCGGCGCTGAACGAGGGCGTGGACAAGTTCAAGGCGTTCCACGACGTGCTGTACGCCAACCAGCCGGACGAGCGCGAGGACGGCTTCGGCGACGTCGACCACCTGCTGGACCTGGCGGGCCAGGTGCCCGGGCTGAAGACGGACGCCTTCGTGAAGGCGGTCACCGACCGGACGTACGCGCCGTGGGCGGCGAAGGTGGCCGACGCGTTCAACAACAGCCAGGTGACCGGCACCCCGACGGTCAAGGTGGACGGCAAGCCGGTCAACCTGTTCACGGGCAACGCCCCGGCGTCCCCGGAGCAGTTCACCGCCCAGGTCAAGCAGGCCGCCGGCCTCCAGTAGGCCGCACCCCGCCGCACGGCACCACCGGTCCGGCCGAACTCCCGGCCGGGCCGGCCCCTCCCAGCCAGTCACCGGAGTGTGCTGTCATGACCGCGACCACCGTGCACCCCTCCCGCCCCGCCCCCGAACCCGCCGACCCGGGCCCGGTCGGGGCGAGCCGGGCCCTCGCCCTGCTGCTGTTCCTCGGCGGACTGGTCGGCCTCGCCGCCTCGGCCGTGCTGACCTTCGACAAGCTCCGCATCCTGGAGAACCCGTCGTACGTCCCCAGCTGCAACATCAACCCGGTGATCAGCTGCGGCTCGGTGATGCGCACCGAGCAGGCCTCGGTCTTCGGCTTCCCCAACCCGCTGCTCGGGCTGGCCGCGTTCGGCGCACTGGCGGCGATCGGCGCGGGACTGCTGGCCGGTGCCGCCTACCGGCGCTGGTTCTGGCTGGGCCTGCAGGGCGGGACGGCGCTGGGCGTGGTGTTCGTCCACTGGCTGGTCGACCAGGCGCTGTACGACATCGGCGCGCTGTGCCCGTACTGCATGGTCGTGTGGGCAACGGTGGTGGTCCTGTTCTGGTACACCACGCTCCACAACCTGCGCGCCGGGGTGATCCCGGTCGGGCCGCGGACGCGGACGGTCGTCCGGGAGGCGGCGCGCTACCACTGGGCGCTGCCGGTGCTGTGGGCGGCCGTGATCGCGCTGCTGGTGCTCAACCGGTTCTGGTACTACTGGAGCACCCTGGTCTGACCGGCCCCGGGCTCACCCCACGTACCCCGCCGAGTGCAGCAGTGCGGCGGCGCCGGTGCGCCGGGCCTCCAGGGCCCCGGTGAGCCGGCGCGCCGCACTGGGGTTCAGCAGGGCGGCCGCCCGGGCTGGCGTGAAGTAGCCGTGGCCCGCGATCTCCTCCGCCTGGAGCCGGACCACGGTGCCCGGCTCGACCGCGCCGCCGTCGAACATGAAATGCACGGCGGGGTGGGCGTGTCGGCCCTGGTCGGGGATCGCCTCGCGCCACTCCACCACCAGCAACCGCAGGTCGTGCGCCACCAGCCCGGTCTCCTCCCACAGTTCCCGGGCCGCACACTCGGCGGGCCCCTCTCCCGGGTCCATCCCGCCGCCGGGGAACTGCCACTGGTCGCGGTAACTGGCCTTCAGCAGCAGGACCTTGCCGTCCCGGTCGGTGAGCAGCACGCTGCAGCCGATGTAGGCGCGCACCATCCGGGAGAGCCACTCCTCCTCCGAGAGTTCCCAGGTGTCCGTCATCGCGCCTCCTCCGCCGGCCGTCCTCCGTCGCGGCGACCCTGCCCCGGTCGCCGCTCCGCGAAAGGTGGTTCGTGCCTAATCCACCCGATCGGGTTGCGTGCACGCCTCACCCGAAGACGGCCCGCCGGAAGGCGTTGCGCAGGTCGGTGAGGGACTGGGTGATCCGGCTGTGGTGCACCTGGTTGGTGAGCAGCAGGGCCCAGCGGCCGAGTCGGCGGGAGACCCAGACGCCGGTGCCGGTGAAGCCGTAGTGGACGAAGGTGCCCTCGGCGGGGTCGGTGCCCGGGGCGTACATCCAGGACAGGCCGCGGGCGGGGGCGAGGCCGCCGGTCTGCTCGCTCAGCGATTCGGTGATCCACGGTTCGCCCCAGGGGAGTCGGGGCGGCGGGGCGAGCAGGGCGGTGAGGAAGCGGGCGAGGTCGGGGGCGGTGGAGAAGGCCCCGGCGTTGCCGGAGACGCCGCCGAGCAGCCGGGCGGAGGGGTCGTGCACCACGCCGCGCAGGTGGGCGCCGGCCGACCGGTCGTACTCGGTGGGCGCGGTGCGGGCGGTCTCCGCGGCGGCGAGCGGCCCGTAACGGGTGTCGGTCATGCCCAGCGGCCGCCAGGCCCAGCGGGCGGCGAGTCCGTCCAGCGGGGCGCCGCCGAGGTCCTCGACCAGGTAGGTCAGCAGTACGGCGGCGCGGTCGGTGTACTCGACGGCGGCCCCCGGCGCGCGGTGCAGCGGAGCCGCGATCACTCCGGACCGGATCGCCGCCGGCGCCCGCCCGTAGAGCTGCTCGAAGCGGGTGTACGGGAGCATCCCCGCCGTGTGGGCGAGGAGTTGGCGGACCGTCACCGCCCCCGCGGGGTGCCCGGCGGCGGGCGGCCACCAGCGCCCGAGCGGTTCGTCCAGCGGCAGCCGGCCGGCCTGCCGCAGCACCCCGGCGCAGGGCCAGAGCGCCACGACCTTGGTGAGGCTGGCGAGGTCGTACAGCGTGTCCGGCCCCGGGGTGAGCCGCGCGTACGGGCCCTGCCCGAGCGTGCCGTGGCCGCCGCCGCCGAGCGTGCCCCCGGCGTCGCCGACGGCCCAGACGGCGCCCGCCCCGACGGTGCGCACGCCCTCGCGGACCAGCCGGTCCAGGGGCCCGCCGGGCGCGGCCAGGGCGGGAAGCCGTTCGGCGTCGGGTGGTCGGTGACTCACCACCGGTGTCTACCCGGCGCACGCACCGCTCAGACCGTCGGCGCCGTCGCCGTCGGCACCCGGACCGCGGCGGCGGCCCGGACCGGGCCGGTCACACCGCCGCCGGGAGCTCCTTGCCCAGGCAGATGCTCTGCGGGTGGTCCTTGTAGATACCGAACTTGCGGATCGCCGCGTACCCCTCGGAGCCGTACAGCGCGATCGCCTCGGGCTGCTCCGTCCCGGTCTCCAGGATGAAGCGGGTGCGCCCGGCCCCGACGGCGCTCTCCTCCAGCCGGCGCAGCATCGCCCGGGCCAGGCCCCGTCCGCGCGCGTCGGGTATCACGAACATCCGCTTCAGCTCGGCGTCCCCGTCGCGCAGCCCGTCCGACCCGGCCTGCTTGGCCCGCCAGCCGCCGCAGGCGACCGGACGGCCGTCCAGGTACGCGATCATGAACAGGCCGGCTGGCGCCTCGAAGTCCTCGGGGTGCATCACGGTCTCGTCCGGGTCCCCGTAGCGGCGGACGTACTCCTGCTGCACCTCCGCCGACAGGGCCTGCGCGTCGGGGTGGGCGTACCCGGTGATGCGGAACTCGACGGTGCCGGCGTCCTTGGTGGCGGTGCTCTCCATGGTGGAAGAGCCTACGGTTTCGGCTCAGCGGCCCTCGAACCGGGCCAGCAGGTCGGTCCTGCCGAACATCGCGGCGGCGTCGACGGCGGACGGGACGCCGGCCCCGGGGTCTGCGCCGCCCGCGAGCAGGGCGTCGACGACGTCCGCGCTGCCCTTGAAGACGGCCCCCGCCAGCGGGGTCTGGCCCTTGTCGTTGGCGCGGTTCGGGTCGGCGCCGCGCCGGAGCAGGGCTTCGACGGTGGCCGCGTGGCCGTGGTAGGCGGCGAGCATGACCAGGGTGTCGCCGCTGCCGTTGGTGAGGTCCGCGGAGACGCCCGCGTCGACGGCGGTGGTCAGGGTGGCGGTATCGCCGGCCCGGGCGGCGTCGAACAGCTTCCCGGCGAGCGCGATCACCTCGGCGTCGGGGGCATCGGTCATGGCGGACTGCCTTTCCGGAGGTCTGGCGGGGTTCGTGCGTTACGGCACCGTAGCGGTCGCCGCGGGACCGGGCCAGCCGGCGTCCGGATTCCGGATGGCGGCCGCGCCGGTGCGGGAGGCGGTACGACGGGCGACCGGCGGGTCGCACGTCCATTCGGGCGAACTTCCGGAACCCCCCGGAAGCCTCCCACCCGCCCGCCGGGAATGCGTCGCGGCACCGGATCCACGCGGCATGAGGCCCCACCCGGGCCGGTTCGCATACCGCCGTCCGGCTTCCCAGGCGGTATTGCGCGGCGAAACCACCCATTTGCGCCGTTCCATCATCTATTACTTTTTGTCACGATAAGTGCACTTTAAGCAACTGTCCCCGTCCCCCTCCCCGAGGAGCAGAAGTGATCCTCTCGATTTCCGGCATCGTCCTGTTCGGCACCATCGCCTTCCTGTTCTTCCGCAGGGACGGCCTAAAGGTCTCCCACGCCGTCGTCTGCTCACTCTTCGGCTTCTACGTCGCCGGCTCCTCGATCGCCCCGAGCATCACCGCGGGCAGCGCCAGCCTGGCGAGCCTGCTCGGCGGCATCAAGTTCTAGGCGCGCCGCCACTCCCCCACCGGCCCGGGCGCGGATCCCACCGCCCCGGGCCCCGTCGTACCACGAGCAGTCCCCCTCCCACCCCACCCGTCCCACTCGACCGGGGAGTCACGGAATGCCGCTCAACCGCCACCTCGCCAAGGGCCGCGAGATCGCCCGAACCGCCGGGGACCACGCCACCGACATGTTCGCCCCGCTCGCCGTGATCGGCCGCGGGCTGCGCCACCACGCCGGCTGGGCCAAGGACCACTGGCAGGCCACCCCGAAGGAGCGCCGCGGCCCGACGCTGTTCCTGTCCGCGGCGATGCTGATCGGCATCTACCTGCTGCCGCACGGCCTGCTGTTCGCGCTGGTCGCCCTGATGGCCAGCGCCGCCTGGGCCGGCCGGCCCCCCAAGGCGGCGCCCGCCCCGCCCCCGCCCGACGTGGCCGACGTCAAGCTCGGCGCCCTCTACTCGGCCCTCACCCCCTACCTGTGCGGCCCCGAGGACGCCAACCCGCTCTACCACTTCGAGGGCTCCTACAAGAACGCCTTCGGCTCCTGGGCGTTCGACGGCGAGGGCCGGCTCTCCCGGCTGGAGCTGAGCTACCCCGCCTACTTCACCGACACCGAGCCGGCCGCCCGGGCCCGGATCGAGCAGGTCGTCCAGGGCAAGGCCGGGCGGGCCCGCGAGTACCGCTTCGACTGGGACGAGGAGTCCAACCGGCTGCGGATCACCGCGCTCGCTCCGCTGCCCACCGACGTCGTCGCCCAGCGCTTCGTGGCCGCCCCCGGCGAGATCGTGCTCGGCTTCACCGACGAGGACGGCACCGCCCGTACCATCCCGGTCGCCCAGGGCGGCGTCGTCACCCAGCAGCCGCCGGTGATCTGGCGCACCGGCCCGCGCTCCTCCGAGCCCCACCTGCTGGCCCTCGGCGTCGCCGGCTACGGCACCTCCAGCCTGATCCGCTCGATCGCGCTCCAGGCCCTTCCGTACGGCGACCTGGTGGTGATCGACGGCGCCGGGACCGGGGAGCACGCCTGCCTGGTCAACCGGCCCGGAGTGCACACCGTGGAGACCAGCCTGCACGGCGCGCTGGCCGCACTGACCTGGGCCGCCCAGGAGACCGAGCGCCGGCTGACCGCGCTGAACGCCGCCCGGCACACCGGCGCCAGCCTGCCCGAGGACGTCACCCGGCCGCTGTGGCTGCTGCTGGACCATCCGACCGAGCTGGGCGAGCTCGCCCACGCCGAGGGCCGCCCCGATCCGCAGGACCTGCTGGAGCTGCCGCTGCGACACGGCCGGGCCGCCCGGGTGACCGTGGTGATCGCCGACGACGTCGAGGCCCGGGAGCGGATCACCCCGACCGTCCGCGCGACCACCCGGGCCCGGGTGCTGCTCGGCCCGGCCGGGCCCGAGGAGGGCCGGGCCGCGCTCGGCGCTCCGCTGGACATCGTGCCCGCCGCGCACGCCCCGGCCGGCCGCGGCTACGCCCGGATCGGCAACGGCACCCCGGTGCGGTTGCAGGTGCCGGCCACGGTCGACCCGCTCGACGACGACGCCCCGGCCCAGCTGCGGGACGCCGTGATCGCCCTGCTGCCGCACCGCGACAGCCGGACCGAGGCGGCCCCCGCCGCACCGCCCCGCCCGGACCGCCCGCCGGTGGTCCGGGCCGACGGGACGGCGCCGGCGCACCAGCCGGTCGACCTCGGCAAGTCCGAGCCGATGATCCGTTCCCGACCGATCTCCTGACTCCGCGGGAAGCGGGGTCGGCGGACGGCGCCGAATGCCCTCCCGGTAGGCTCGTCACAGAAAGTCCGCACGATCACCAGATGTGAAATAGGTGACACCTGGGGTGATATCACCGGCCAGATGTGACAAATCGGGCGCCGGTGGGTACAAACAGGGGCGGCACGACAGACGACGCATGTCCCGGGACGGGAATCTTCGTCGGAAGCCGAGCGTTGACCGAACGACGAAGAACAGCGACCACTAGTCCTGTGGGCCATAAGCCCGGGAGGCACGATTCATGAGCGAGCGAGCTCTCCGCGGCACGCGACTCGGGGCAACTAGCTACGAGACCGACCGTGGTATCGATCTGGCTCCCCGCCAGACCGTCGAGTACGCATGTCAGAACGGACACCGATTCGAGGTTCCTTTCTCGGTCGAAGCGGAGATCCCCCCGGTGTGGGAATGCCGCTTCTGTGGCCAGGAGGCGGCACTTCTCGACGGTGACGAGCCGGAGGAGAAGAAGGTCAAGCCCACGCGCACCCATTGGGACATGCTGATGGAGCGCCGGACGCGCGAGGAGCTGGAGGAGGTGCTGGCCGAGCGGCTGGCCGTGCTCCGCTCCGGTGGGATGAACCTCGCGGTGCACCCGCGGGACACCCGCAAGAGCGCCTGACAACACCTCGCTCCCGCCGCGTGCGGGAGGACGCGAAAAGGGACCCTGGTCACCAGGGTCCCTTTCGCGTTGTCCTCGCGTCGCCCGAAGCCTTCGTCGCTCCCGGGGCTCTCGTCGTCCGCGACTCCCGGCAGGTCGGACCGTCAGCCGTTGATCGGCGGGCGGTAGGTGGTGTCCGGGCCCTGCGGGCCGCGCTGGCCGTTCTCCGGGTCGACCACCTCGCCCTGGATCACCTTGCCGTCCGGGCGGTGGATGCGCAGCTGCTCCTGCAGCCGCATCGCGTCCGCGAAGGCGTCGGTGCCCGCGGGCGAGGCGCTGCGCACCGCCTTGTCCGCGACCTTGCGGCCGACGGCCCGCCACAGCGCCCGGGTCGGCGGGAACAGCAGGGTCAGGGCGACCAGGTCGGACAGGAAGCCGGGGACGATCAGCAGCAGCCCGGCCAGTACGGTCATGCTGGTGCCGGTCTGCGGCTGCTGGGACTGCGGGTTCCTGCTCTGTTCGAGCGCCGCCGACAGCGCCTTCATCCCGGCCCGCTTGATCAGCGAGCCGCCGATCACCCCGCCGGCGATGAGCAGCAGCAGGACGGCGAAGCCGCCCAGCCACGAGCCCACCAGGACCAGCAGCCAGATCTCCAGCACCAGCCAGGCGGTGATCAGCAGCGGCAGCACCCGGCGGAGCCTGCTGCGCGGGACCGGACGGGTGGGGGCAGCTTGCTGGGTCACGGTACGAATCCACTCCAAGCGGTGCTCTGCGCGCCGCACGGGAGGTCCGGGCCGGCTACGGCACCACCTGGTCCAACGATTCCCCGGCGGCCGGTGTTCCGGCCGCCGCCCTCCGGCGACGGCCGACCAGGACGGCGGCGCCGCAGGCCAGCAGGCCGCCGATGGCCAGCGTCCACTCCGGGAGGGCGCCGACCCGGTCGGCCACCGTGGTGCCGTCGCGCAGCGGGACGGTGGCGGACAGCTCGGCCGGGGTCAGCTCCGCGGTGCGCTGCTCGACGGTGCCGTCCGGGGCGATCACCGCGCTGATGCCGCTGGTGGCGGCGATCAGGACGGCCCGGCCGTGCTCGACCGCGCGCAGCCGGCTCATCGCGAGCTGCTGCTCGGGCTGGCCGGTCCTGGCGTAGGTCGCGTTGTTGGTCTGGACCACCAGGACGCGCGCGCCGCTGTCCACGGTGTCCCGGACGATCTCGTCGTAGGCCACCTCGAAGCAGATCACGTCGCCGATCTTCGCCGGGCCGAGCTGCATCACGCCGTTGTGGTCGCCGGGGTAGAAGTCCCGGGCGACCCGCTGGAGGCGGGTGATCACCTTCATCAGCTGGGCGCGGAACGGCACGTACTCGCCGAACGGGACGGGGTGCTGCTTGGTGTAGGAGGCGCCGGGGCCGGTGACCGGGTCCCAGACGATGCCCTCGTTCTGGACGTGCTGGGCGTCCGGGCCGTCCACCAGGGTGCCGACCAGGGTGGGCACGCCGACGGCCTTGACCGCCTCGTCGATGCGCTGACGGGCCAGCAGGTCGCTGAACGGGTCGAGGTCGGAGGAGTTCTCCGGCCAGATCACCACGTCGGGGCGCGGCCGCTTTCCGTCCTGGATGTCGGCGGCGAGGCGCTCGGTGGCCGAGGCGTGGTTGTTGAGGACCATCATCGGGCGGCCGAGGAAGTCCATGCCCGGGTTCGGCACGTTGCCCTGGACGATGGCGACGTTGACGGTGTCGTTCGCGGCGGTCGGCACCGGGACGAGGTAGCCGGCCAGCAGTGCGGCCACCGCGCCGAGCGCCGCCAGCGCGGCCGCCTTCGGAGCCCTGCCCGGCCCGCGCAGGCGCAGCGCGGCCCAGGCCAGCAGGGTGCCGGAGAGCGCGACGGCGAAGGTCACCAGCGGCGCACCGCCGATCGCCGCCAGCGGGGTGTACGGGGTGGCGGTGTTGGCGAAGGCGAGCCGGCCCCAGGGGAAGCCGCCGAGCGGAAGCCGGTCGCGCGCCCACTCCTGGGTGACCCACAGCGCGGCCGCCCACAGCGGCCAGCCGGGCAGCCGGGAGGTGAGGGCCAGTGCGCCGCCGAGCAGGGCCAGGAACAGCGCCTCGACGACGGACAGGCCGACCGTGGCGTCCCAGCCGACCACCCGCAGCCAGCTGAGCAGCATCAGGAAGAACGGGAAGCCGAGGGCGAAGCCCGTCCAGGCGCCCTGGCGGAAGGTGCGGCCCCGGGTGAGCAGCGAGAGCGCGGCGACGCCGAGCAGCGACAGCGGCCACAGGTCGTACGGCGGGAAGGCGAGCGCGAGCAGCAGGCCGGCCAGGGCGGCGAGGCCGGTGCGCGGCAGCCCGGCGCGGACCTTGGCGAGCGCGCGGGCGCCACGGCCGGGCTTCGGGGCCGGGTCCTGTGGCTCGGGAGCGGTCCCGGACCGCTCCTGGGTGACGGGAATGGCCACCGGCGCACCATCTTCCTGGGGCTTGCTGTTCGGACGCTGTGCGAAGAAGGTACCCCGGAACGTCGGCGAGGCGTGAGGTGAGGGTGGTGGCGCCGGGCCGGGCGGTCAGCGCTCGGCGTAGACGAAGCGCCCGAGCGGCCAGTGGTCGGTGAGCCAGGCGGAGACCGCGCGGTACAGCGGGGCGTCCAGCTCGGCGCGGTCGGCGCGCACCCAGGAGCTGACCGAGACGACGGACGGGTCCTCGCGGTCGGGGTACACGTAGACGCAGCCGATCACCTCGTCGCGGTCGGGCTCCAGGACGGTGTAGGTGAACCCCGTGCGAGCCTCGAAGTCGGCGGCGTGGCGGCGCAGGTCGGCGAGGTTGCGCTCCGGGGGCATGCCGTCGGCGGGCGGCCAGCCGCGGCCGGCCCAGCCGGGGGTGGCGCGGATGTGCTCGATGCTGCTCGTCCAGGCGGCGTGGTCGGAGGCGTTGTGCTGCTCGCCCAGGGGCTCCAGGCGGAACTCCGGGGCGAGCAGCTCGCGCGGGACGGTGAAGTCGGCGGGTACCAGCGGGTCGGTCGTCATGGTGGTCAACCTAGGAGGCGTCGGCCCACCCGCTCGTCCGACTTACCGCTCGTACGCGGTGCCGTCGCTCCGCTCGTACGGGCGGGGTTCTACCGCTGGAACACGGTGCGTCCGCGGACCACCGTGCGCAGGCAGACCGGCAGTTCGCGGCCCGGGGTGAGGTCGGGCAGGCCGGGGGTGCCGGAGCGCGGGTCGGTGGACCAGCCGGCCACCCGGGAGTCGGGGGCCTGGACGACCAGCTCGTCGGCGGCCCAGACCGCGTAGTTGGCCACCGCACCGGGCACCAGCACGCCGTCCTGGTCACGGCCGATCGCGCGCCAGCCGCCGCGGGTGTGGGCGGTGAAGGCGGCGCGGACCGAGATCCGGTGTTCCAGGGTCCGGTGGAAGGCCGCGGCGCGGACGGTGCCCCAGGGGTCGAGCGGGGTGACCGGGGCGTCCGAGCCGAAGGCCAGCGGGACGCCGGCCCGCAGGAGTGCGGCGTACGGGTTGAGGCCGGCGGCCCGCTCCGCACCCAGGCGCCGGACGTACATGCCCTCCGGGCCGCCCCAGGCGGCGTCGAAGGCGGGCTGCACGGAGGCGGTGAGGCCGAGCTCGGCGAAGGCGGCGATCGCCTTGTCGTCCAGGGCCTCGGCGTGCTCGACGCGGTGGCGCAGCGCCCTGACCCGGTCGGCGCCGACCCGCTCGCCGGCGGCGCGCACGCCCTCGATCACGGCCGCGACGGCCGCGTCGCCGATGGCGTGGAAGCCGGCCTGCAGCCCGGCCTCGGTGCAGGCGGCGACGTGGTCGGCGACCTGCTCGGCGGTCAGGTAGGCGGTGCCGGTGTGCTCGGCGTCGGTGTAGGGGGCGTGCAGGCAGGCGGTGCGCGAGCCGAGCGCGCCGTCCACGAAGAGGTCGCCGCCGGCGCCCACCGCGCCGAGCCTTCGGGCGGTCTCGACGCCACCCAACTCGCCCCAGTAACCGAAGACTTCGGGGCCGTCACCCTCGGCGGCCAGGGCCAGCAGGGCGGTCAGGTCCGCCTCGGAGGAGATCTCCGGGCCGGCGCACTCGTGCAGGGCGCCGATGCCGAGTTCGGCGGCGCGGGCCAGGGCGGCGCGCTGGGCGTGACGGCGCTGCTCGGGGGTGAGGCCGGCGAGGGCGGTCTGCCGGACGGCGTGGTGGGCGTCCTTGGTGAGCGGACCCTCGGCGTCGTGACCGGGTCGCTCGGCGAGGCCCTCGGCGAGGGTGCGCAGCGCGGTGGTGGCGAGCGCGGAGTGCACGTCGGTGCGGGAGAGGTAGAGGGCGGCGCCGCGGGCGGCCTCGTCGAGTTCGGCGAGCGTGGGCGGGCGGCCCTCGGGCCAGCCGGTCTCGTCCCAGCCGTGGCCGATCAGCACGCCGCCGGGCTCCTCCCGGGACTCGACGAAGGCGGTGACGGCGGCCAGGGCGGCGGCCAGCGAGGGGCTGCCGGTGAGGTCGAGGCCGGTCAGCGCCAGGCCGGTCGCGGTGGCGTGCACGTGGGCGTCGACGAAGGCGGGGGTGACCAGCGCGCCGTCCAGCTCGACGATCTCGTCGGCGGAGCCGGCGTACGCCTCGGCGGCGCCGTCGCTGCCGACCCAGGCGATGTGCCCGCCCTCCACGAGCATCGCGGTGGCGAAGGGGTCGGCAGGGCTGTAGACGGCGCCGCCGCGCAGCAGGACGGTCCGGGAGGTGCGTTCGGTCATGCCGCTAAGTCTGCACCCCTCCCTTTCCCGGTCAGAGCTTCGGGGGTCGGGCCTCGTAGGGAGTGGAGAGGACGACGGTGGTGCGGGTGGAGACGCCGGCGGCGCTGCGGATGCGGGCGAGCAGGTCCTCCAGGTCGCCGGGGGCTCCGACCCGCACCTTGAGGATGTAGTTCTCGTCGCCGGCGACGCTGTGGCAGGCCTCGATCTCGGGCAGGCCGGCCAGCCTGTCCGGGGTGTCGTCGGGGGCACTGGGGTCGAAGGGCTTGACCGAGATGAACGCGGTCAGCGCCAGGTCGACGGCGTCGGGGTCGATGATCGCGGTGTAGCCGCGGATCACCCCGCGCTGTTCGAGGCGGCGCACCCGCTGGTGCACCGCCGAGGTGGACAGGCCGGTGGCCTTGCCCAGGTCCGTGTAACTCATCCGGCCGTCCTCCAGGAGCAGCTGGACGATGCGTTGGTCGAGATCCTCCACAGTGCGCAAACCTACCGGGTCGGGAGCACGGGGGCGCACGGCGGTGGCACGCAGTCGGATTGCAGGTGTCACGCGGGCAATTGCCGGGTGAATGTGGCGGGCGGTGTGGCCAAGGACACACCCGGTGCATCGCGGTGCACAACTCCGCAGGGTTATGAGCCCGGACGGCAGGGAAGTGCTGGTTGTGGCCCTGAGCGACCACGCCGGGCCCGATCCTAGGGGGATCCTCATGCCTGCTACTGACCAGCGCGTGCTGGCCGCCGACGAGACCGACGATACGACCGGCCGCGACGACCTCGCGACCGATCACATGCCGGGCACCGACCCCGGCGAGGCCGAGACCTGGGACATCTTCCGGGTCCACTGCCCCGAGTGCCGTCGCCCGATCGCCCTGGTGGCGGACGAGGAGCGGCTGCCGCAGCACGCGCTGCTGCCCACCGCCTGGAACCCCTTCGCCCCCGCCGTCTGCCCCGGTTCGGGCGCGCCGACCGACGACCTGGCCGAGGTCGAGGCCCCCGAGGACGCCGAACCGTCCGGGTTCGACGCGCTGTTCAAGCTCCCGAGTGGGCTCGACTGGCGCACCCAGCCGTTCTCGCACGCGCTGGTGCACCGCCCGGTGCGCAGCACGACGGCCGCCGTCGCCGTCCCGGCGAAGGCCGTTCGGACGGTCCCCGCGGCCGTGTCGCTGGCCACCATCCCGGAGCAGCGCCGGCGGCTCGCGCGCCGCTGACTCCCGCCGCCCGCACATGAGTTGTCAGACGAACGGAATCGCCTCCGGCCGTCACTCCGCACCCTGGAGTGACGGCCGGAGGCCGCATCGGGGAAGGGCTCAGCCCTTCGTGAGGTGGCGGCCGATCACCAGGCGCTGGATCTGGTTGGTGCCCTCGACGATCTGCAGCACCTTGGCCTCGCGCATGTAGCGCTCGGCCGGGAAGTCCTGGGTGTAGCCGTAGCCGCCGAGCACCTGGACGGCGTCGGTGGTCACCCGCATCACCGCGTCGGTGCAGAACAGCTTGGCCATCGCCGCCTCCTTGGAGAACGGGCGTCCCGCGTCGCGCAGCCGCGCGGCGGCGAGGTAGAGCGAGCGCCCTGCCTCGATCTGGGTGGCCATGTCGGCGAGCATGAAGGACAGGCCCTGGAACTCGGCGATCGGGCGGCCGAACTGGCGCCGGGTGCGCGCGTAGTCGACCGCGAGGTCGAGCGCGGCCTGGGCGACACCGATCGCGCAGGCGGCGATGCCGAGGCGGCCGGAGTCCAGTGCGGCCAGGGCGATCTGGAAGCCCTGGCCCTCCTCGCCGACCAGCCGCTCGCGCGGGACCCGGGCACCGTCGAAGTGCAGCTGGGCGGTCGGCGAGGAGCGCATGCCCATCTTGTGCTCCGGCGGCGCGGCCGAGAGGCCCTGCTGGGCGCCGGGGACGAGCAGGCAGCTGATGCCCTTGGGGCCCTGGGCGCCGGTGCGCACCAGCGCGCTGTAGAAGTCGGCCTGGCCGCCGTGGGTGATCCACGCCTTGGTGCCGTTGACGACGTACTCGTCGCCGTCCAGGTCGGCGCGGGTGCGCAGGGCGGCCGCGTCCGAGCCGGACTGCGGCTCGGAGAGGCAGTAGGCGCCGAGCTGCTCGCCGGAGAGCATGGCGGGCAGCCACTTCTCGCGCTGCTCCTCGCTGCCGAAGGTGGCCAGCGCGTGGCAGGACAGGGTGTGCACGCTGACGCCGAGGCCGACGGCCAGCCAGCCGGACGCGAGCTCCTCCAGGACCTGCAGGTACACCTCGTAGGGCTGCTCGCCGCCGCCGTACTTCTCGTCGTACGGGAGGGACAGCAGGCCCGCCTCGCCGAGGGTGCGGAATACATCCCGGGGGAAGCGGCCGGCGGCCTCGTCCTCCGCCGCGCGCGGCTGGAGCTCGCGCTGGACCAGGTCCCGGGTGAGGCTCAGCAGCTCGCGGGCCTCCTCGCTGGGCAGCTGGCGCTCCACGGCTTTCACGGGGGAGGGGGTCATGGCGGGGGTCGCCTCCTCGATCGGGCGCCGCCCCGGGGTGGCGGGGATTCGGCGCGGGTGTGGCAGGTCGGCCCGACCGGCACCGGGTTGCGGTGAACGGCCGTTCACAGGCGTGGCGAAGGCGAGTATGCCGGAAAGCCGCGCTGCCGTCACGACCAGCACAGATGAACTGTCCGCAGTGGTGGGCTACGGCACCGTAGGGTTGACGTTGTGGCTGCATCCGGAACCGTTCCCTCCCCTCGCCCGTCCGCTCTCCGCGGCGCGCCGACCGGGCCCGAGGCCGTCGGCCCACCCGGCGGGCTCGACGCGCTCGACGGATTCGACGGGCTCGACGGGCTCGCCGCCGAGCTGGGCGCGCTGCCGCCGTCCTGCGGACCGGTGCGGCTGGTCGCGGTGGACGGGCACGCCGGCTCCGGCAAGACGACCTTCGCCGGACGACTGGCGGCGGCGCTCGGCGGGGCGCCCGTGGTGCACCTTGACGACCTGGCCACCCACAGCGAGCTCTTCGAGTGGACCGGGCGGCTGCGCGAGCAGGTGCTGGAGCCGCTGGCCGCCGGCCGGGACGCCGAACACCGGGTTTACGACTGGACACTGCGCCGCTTCACGGGCGCCGTCCGGGTGCCGCCCGCCCCGGTGGTGCTGGTGGAGGGCGTGGGCGCGGGGCGCCGGGATGTGCGGCCGTGGCTGGCCCGGGTGATCTGGATGGAGCTGGAGGCCGCCGCGGCCCGGCGGCGCGGCGAGGAGCGGGACGGGCCGGAACTCGCCGGGTTCTGGGCCCGCTGGGCCCGGGCGGAGGCGGCGCACTTCGCCGCCGACCCGAGCCGGCCGTACGCCGGGACGCGGGTCGACGGGGTGACCGGGCGGATCCTGCCGGGCACCGTCGGTGAAGGTTCAACTAGCCCCTTGACCTGCGACGTCACCAGGACCTAGGTTCTCCTCAGCCGCCGGAACCCACCGTTCCGGCGCCTCGGACCCGGCGTCCCCGGCTTGTTCCCCCGTGAGCCGGGGGCGCCGTCCGGTCCCCTCCCCCGCCCTTCGCGGCCAGCGGTGTTTCGGCCATTCGCCCGCTCAACCACCGTGCGCGCGATCGCATTTGACCCTGCACGGCACCCTTCCGGATCAGCCCCGCGCCGGTACGATTCCGGTAGGCGCACATGCGCCCCGGGGGCTTTCGACCACCGGCCCGGCTACGCGCTGCGATCCGCCGGCCGGGCCCCGGGCCACACCGCGGGGGGCGTGAGTGACGACGGTGGACAGTTCCGACAGCACGGCGGGCGGCCCGGACCGACTCGCCGACCGGGCCTGGCTGCGGGCCATGGACGCCTACACGGCGGGCGCCTACACCCGTGCCGAGGAGGAGTTCCGGGCGGCCGTCCGGCTGGACCCGGGCATGGCCGACGCCTGGCTCGGACTGCACGCGCTGCGCAGTGACACCTCGGCGGCCCTGCTGGCCATGTACCGCAACCAGAAGCGCTTCGGCGAGCAGCGGCGGCTGCACCGGCGCCCGCTCAGCTCCTGGTACTGGCTGGGCTGGTGGGTGCAGCCCGTGCTGGAGGACGCCCGCGACCTCGCGCTGGCACACGCCTCGCACTGGCTGGACGGCCGCCACCTGGCCGAGCTGGACCGGGCGCTGGAGCAGTGCCCGGCGCCCAGCGAGGACCCGTCGGCGCAGTTCCTGTACGCCTGCCGGTCCTACCTGCTCAAGGACTGGGAGCAGTTGATCCGGGACACCGACCGGCTGCTGGACGACCCGCTGCTGGGCATCGAGGCCGGACTGTTCGCCGGCATGGCCCGGGTCCGGCTGGACATGTGCGCCCAGGCGCAGGGCCCGTTGGCCGCCTCGCTGGCGCGCTGCCGCTCCGAGCAGCCGCAGCGCAAGGAACTGCGCTACTGGCTGGCCCGGGCGTACGAGGGGGCCGGGCGCAGCGCGGCGGCACTGCCGCTGTACCGGGCGGTGCACCGGGCGGATCCGGCGTTCATGGACACCTCGGCCCGGCTGGCGGCGATCTCGGCGGAGGACGCGCTCGCGGACGGACTGCTGGCGGGCGGGCGCTCGGGCGGACCGGACGCACCGGGGCCGGACGTCGTGGGACTGGACGGCAGCGGCCTGGACGGCAGCGGCCTGGACGGCGCCGGACTGGACGGGGCCGGGCTCGACGGCTCCGGGGCGGGCGGCGGCCAGGGGTACCAGGACGACCCCGGGTACGTCGACGGGCCGCTCTACGACGCCGAGTTCGGCACCGGGTCCGCCCCCGCCGGCGGCGGGGCCTCGGTGGACGCCACCCTGGTGGACGGCCCGCTCGCCGAACCGGAACCGGACGCCGCAACCCCGGTGGACGGCGCGCCGCAGGCCGCGGGTGAGCGCTCCGGCTCGGGCGCCCCGGTCGTCCCCGCCGCGGTCCTGCCGCTGCCGGTGCGCGGGGCGGCGCAGCCCCGCACCGCACCCCCGCCGGCTCCCCGGCCCGCGGGCGACGAACGGGAGTTGGACGCGGCACTGGCCGAACTCTCGCTGATGGTGGGCCTGGAGCCGGTCAAGCGCCAAGTCCGTGCGCTCTCCGCCCAGTTGAGAATGTCCAGACTGCGCGCCGAGCAGGGGCTGCCGGTCCAGCCGCCGAAGCGGCACTTCGTCTTCTCCGGCCCCTCCGGCACCGGCAAGACCACCGTGGCGCGGATCCTCGGCCGGGTCTTCCACGCCCTCGGCCTGCTCTCCGGCGACCACCTGGTGGAGGCCCAACGAGCCGACCTGGTTGGCGAGTTCCTCGGCCAGACCGCGGTCAAGGCGAACGAGCTGATCGACTCCGCGCTGGACGGCGTGCTGTTCATCGACGAGGCGTACAGCCTCTCCAACTCCGGCTACACCAAGGGCGACGCGTACGGCGACGAGGCGCTCCAGGTGCTGCTGAAGCGGGCCGAGGACAACCGGGACCGGCTGGTGGTGATCCTGGCCGGCTATCCCGAGGGGATGAACCGGCTGCTCGCCACCAACCCCGGCCTCAACTCCCGCTTCACCACCCGGGTCGACTTCCCCAGCTACCGGCCGAACGAGCTGACCGCGATCGGCGCGGCACTGGCCGGCCGGGACGGCGACGGCTGGGACGAGGACGCGGCGGAGGAACTGGCCAGCATCTGCACCCACGTGGTGCGCGAGGGCTGGATCGACGAGCTGGGCAACGGCCGGTTCATCCGCACCCTGTACGAGAAGTCCTGCGCCTACCGGGACCTGCGGCTGTCGCTGCTGCGCGAGCCGCCGGGCCGGGAGGACCTGGCGACGCTGCGGCTGCCGGACGTGGTGCAGGCGTACGGGGAGCTGATCGACGGCCGGGGCTGACCGGCGGGGCTCACCGGTGGCCGGGGCTGACGCCGACTCCCCCGCTCCCCTCAGCCCCTGAGCAGCTCGGCCTCCCGCTCGGGGTCGAGCCCGACGTTCGGCCGGTCGTCCCGCTGCGGGGCCTCGCCGCCGATCGACCGCAGCCAGGCCCAGGTGTCCTCGACCGTCTCGGTGACCGGGCGGCAACGCAGCCCCGAGTCGACGGCGCGGGCGACCGAGCAACCGTGCACGGAGTCGTACAGCTCGCCGGGCGGCACCCAGACCGGCAGTTCCGTCCACGGCTGCACGCCCGCCGCCACGATCCGCTCGGGATCGGTCCAACGCAGCCCGGCGTCCGAGCCGGTGGCCCGGACGCAGGCCTCCAGCAGCCCGCCCATGGTGGTGTGGCCGACCGGGCCGACCACGTTGTACGGGCCGCCCAGCCGGGCCGCCACGGCGTCCAGGGTCCAGGCGGCGAGGTCGCGGCCGTCGATGTACTGCAGCGGCAGGTCGCGCGGGCCGGGGGCGAGCACCGGGCCGCCGCGGGCGATCCGGTTCAGCCACCAGGGCAGCCGGCCGATGTTCTCGTACGGGCCGAGGATCAGCCCGGCGCGGACCAGCAGGGCCCTTCCGCCGAACTCCGCCTCCAGGGCCAGTTCGGCGCCGCGCTTGGCCTCGGCGTAGGGCACCTCGCCGGTGAGGTCCGGGGAGGCGGGCACCACCGGGGCCGTCTCGTCCGCCCCGGGGCGCAGCGGGTAGTCGTACACCGAGCGGCTGGAGACGTACGCGTAGTGGCCGACCCGGCCGTTCAGCCGCCGGGCGCTGTCGCGCACCGCCGCCGGGGCCCACGACCAGGTGTCCACCACGGAGTCCCACTCCGCCGTGCCGAGCGCCGCGAGGCCGTCCTCGGCGGTGCGGTCGCCCAGCAGCACCCGCACGCCCTCCGGGGCGGGCTGCGTGCCGCGGTTGAGGGCCGTCACCTCCCATCCCCTGGCCAGCGCCTCCTCGGCGACGGCCCGTCCGACGAACTTCGTTCCACCCAGCAGCAGCAGTCTCATGCCGACCACCCTCCTCCGGAGTGGCCGGCACGGGAACCGTTGCCTGCTGTGGGCAGAATCGCCGTCGGCGAACGCGGCGAACGCGGCGAACCTCCGGACCGGGGCTCAGGTCGTCCGGTGGTCCGGGTCGTGCATCTCGCCGACCAGTTCCTCCAGGACGTCCTCCAGCATGACCGCGCCGATCGTGCGGCCGTCCTGGTCCAGCACGGCGGCCAGGTGGCAGGCGGCCCGGCGCATCGCACCGAGGGCGTCGTCCAGCGGCAGGCTGCCGCGCAGCACCGTGATCGGCCGCCAGAGCCGGGCCGGGACGGGCGCCGACCGGTCCTCCACGTCGAGGATGTCCTTGAGGTGGACGTAGCCCAGGTAGCCCTGGCCGGCCGGGTCGCCGTCGGCGACCGGGAAGCGCGAGAAGCCGGTGCGCAGGGCGAGCTCCTCGACCTCGGCGGCGGTCGCCTTCGGGTTCACGGTGACCAGCTGCTCGGGGGGCAGCAGCACGTCGGTGACCGGGCGGCGGCCCATCTCCAGGGCGTCCTCCAGTCGCTCCTGACGGTCCTCGTCGAGCAGGCCGGCGTCCCGGGAGTCGACCAGCAGGTACATCAGCTGCTCGGTGGTGAACACCGACTCGACCTCGTCCTTGGCCTCGACCCGGAAGAGCCTCAGCACGCCGTTGGCGAAGGCGTTGAGCAGCCGGATCACCGGGGCGAGCCAGCGGGCCAGCCGGTCCAGCGGCGGACCGAGCCAGAGCGCGGCGCGCTCCGGGCCGGCCATGGCCATGTTCTTCGGCACCATCTCGCCCATCACCATGTGCAGGAACACCACGAGGGCGAGCGAGATCCCGTACGAGAGCGGGTGCATCAGGCCGGACGGGACGCCGATCGCGTGGAAGGGGCCCTCCAGCAGCGCGGCGATGGTCGGCTCGGCGAGCGCACCGAGGCCCAGCGAGCAGACGGTGATGCCGAGTTGGGCGGCGGCCAGCATCGCGGAGACGTTGGACAGCGCGTGCAGCACGGTGCGGGCGCGCTTGTGCCCGGCCTCGGCGAGCGGCTCGATCTGGCTGCGGCGCACCGAGACGACGGCGAACTCGGCGCCGACGAAGAAGGCGTTGCCGAGCAGGAGCAGCAGCGCGACGGCGAGTTGCAGGACGGTCATCGGACGTCCTCCCCTTCCTCGCCGAACAGGCCGGGCACGCTGGTGCGCTCCAACCGGACCTGGCTGGTGCGGTGCCGGTCGACGCCGGTCACGGTGAGCCGCCAGCCGGGCAGCTCCGCCTGCTCGCCCACCTCGGGGAGCTTGCCGAGCAGGTCGGCGACCAGGCCGGCCAGGGTCTCGTACGGGCCGTCCGGGGCGTTCAGGCCGATCGCCTCCAGCTGGTCGAGCCGGGCGCGGCCGTCCGCCGCCCAGGCGGGCCGGCCGTCGACGGACGGCAGCGGAAGCAGGTCGGGGTGGTCGGCCGGGTCGTGCTCGTCCTGCACCTCGCCGACGATCTCCTCCACGATGTCCTCGACGGTGACGACGCCGGCCGTGCCGCCGTACTCGTCGACCACGATGGCCATCGGCTGGAGGCGGCGCAGCTGGTCGAGCAGCCGCTCGGCGGGCAGGGTCTCGGGCACCAGCAGCGGCGGCGAGGCCAGTTCGGCGACGCTCACCCGGCCGCGGCGGGCGGCCGGGACGGCGAGGGCGTCCTTGAGCGTCACGATACCGGTGACCTCGTCCACGGTGTCGGCGTAGACCGGGAACCTGGACAGGCCGGTGGCCCGGGTCAGGTTGATCACGTCGGAGGCGGTGGCGTCGCGCTGGAGGGCGGAGACGTCGATCCGCGGGGTCATCACCGACTCGGCGGTGAGCTCCCCGAGGCCGAGGGTGCGGACGAACAGGGTCGCCGACTCCTCGTCTATCGCGCCGGCCCTGGCCGAGTGCCGCGCCAGCGAGACCAGCTCGGCCGGGGTGCGGGCGTGCTCCAGCTCCTCCTGCGGCTCGACGCCGAAGGCCCGGACCGTACGGTCGGCGGCGCCGTTCAGGAAGCTGATCAGCGGGCGGCAGACGAAGGAGAAGGCCATGTGCGGGGCGGCGACCGCGCGGGCCACCTGCAGCGGGCGGGAGATCGCCCAGTTCTTCGGGACCAGCTCGCCGATCACCATCTGGACGACGGTGGCCAGCACCATGCCGACCACCACGGCGACGCCGCGGGCGGCCGAGTCGGGCACCCCGATGCCCGACATCACGGGCTGGAGCAGGGTCGACAGGGCCGGTTCGGCGAGCATGCCGACCACCAGCGAGGTGACGGTGATGCCCAGCTGGGCGCCGGAGAGCTCGAAGGAGAGGTGCCGCAGGGCCCGGGCGACGCGGGCGGACTTGGCGTCCCCCGCTTCGGCGGATCGTTCCACCGCGCCGCGGTCGGCGGTCACGAAGGCGAACTCGGCGGCCACGAAGAGGCCGTTGGCGAGGATCAGGAGAACGGCTGCGAACAACAGCAGCCAGGCGGTGATCACAGTGCCGCCTGCCTTCCGCGGGTCGGAAGCGAGGCGGCGCAGGTACTACCGGACGGATCGTCCATCGAGGGGGTGTGTCACTCCTCAGGTCGCTCGAAGCGCGGATCGGTTCGAGTGGGTCGTTTTCGGGCAGGGCTGAAGTTTTGCCCCGCTTTTACCAGCGTAGACCATACCGGCGCGGCACTAGGAAACGTGTTCGGACCCGCTGGGGTCGGGGCTGCTGCCGGGGGCCGGGGTCCGCCGTCAGACCTGGGCGTGGTGCTCGACCAGGTCGCGCAGCGCGCGGGCGTCCGCGATCGCCTGGGCCTTGCCGACGCCGGACTGGATGCCCACCGCGGCGAGCGAGGTGCCGTCGGCGAGGTCGAGGGTGGCCCACGGGTCGCCCTGGCGGAAGTTGACCCGGACGATCTCGGCCCAGGCCAGTCTGCGGCTGCGGACGAAGTTGACCACCGTCACGCCCTCCGCGTCGGCGCTCACCCGGGGGCGCGCCAGCATCAGGCCCACGCCGGCGAACAGCACGCCACTGGCGACCATCATGATCCGGTCGTTGAGCTGCCAGCTCGCCGGGAGCAGCATGGCCAGTACGACGAACAGCGCCACCAGCACGGCGCAGACCGGCAGCAGCACCACGCGGGTGCGGCGGGGCGCCCAGGTGACGGGGAACTCGACGGGCGGCGTGGACACGTGGGTCTCCGGTGGTGGTTCTGGGCCCGGTGGCTCCGGGGTCGCGACAGCACAGTGGGCGGGGACGCCGGTCGGCGTCCCCGCCCATTGAACCGTTCCTTACCCGCGGATGCGCGAGCAGGTCCTGCGGGCAGCTCGTGTCCGCCGCCCGCGCGTGCAGGTCAGAGGCGGCAGGCGTGGATGTTGGTGACCAGGATCGCCCGGGCGCCGATGCCCCACAGGTCGTCCATGATCTGCTGGGCCTCCTTGCGGAGCACCATCGAGCGGACGGCCACCCAGCCCTCGGTGTGCAGCGGGGAGACGGTCGGCGACTCCAGGCCGGGGGTGAGCGCGACGGCGGCGCTGACCTTCTCGGCGCGGATGTCGTAGTCCATCAGCACGTAGCGGCGGGCCACCAGCACGCCCTGCAGGCGGCGCAGGAACTGCTCGACCCGGGCGTCCTCGCCGGCGCCCTTGGGGCGGATGACCACGGCGTCCGAGATCAGGATCGGCTCGCCGAAGACCTCCAGACCGGCGTTGCGCAGGCTGGTGCCGGTCTCCACCACGTCGGCGATCACGTCGGCGACACCCAGCTGCACCGCGGTCTCGACCGCGCCGTCCAGCTTGGTGACCGTCGCCTTCACGCCGTGGTCGGCGAGGTGCTGCTCGACCAGGCCGGTGTAGGAGGTCGCGATGCGCAGGCCCTCCAGGCCCTTCACGTCCTCGACGTCCACGCCCTCGGGGCGGGCGAAGCGGAAGGTCGACCCGGCGAAGCCGAGGGCGAGCACCTCCTCCGCGTTGGAGTGCGAGTCCAGCAGCAGGTCGCGGCCGGTGATGCCGACGTCGAGGCGGCCGGAGCCGACGTAGACGGCGATGTCGCGCGGGCGGAGGAAGAAGAACTCGACCTCGTTGTTGGGGTCGACGAGCACCAGCTCCTTGGGATCCTTCCGCTGGCGGTAGCCGGCCTCATGGAGCATCTCCGCCGCGGGACCCGAGAGAGAACCCTTGTTGGGGACGGCGATGCGCAGCATGGGAGGTTGCTTCCTTACCTGTAGGGAGGGGTGTGTGCGGGAGCTCGGGTGTGCTGTCGGGTGTTCTAGAGGTATTTGTAGACGTCGTCCAGCGTCAGCCCGCGGGCGATCATCATCACCTGAACGTGGTACAGGAGCTGCGAGATCTCCTCCGCCGTCTGCTCGCCCGACTGGAACTCGGCGGCCATCCAGACCTCGGCGGCCTCCTCGACGACCTTCTTGCCGATCGAATGGACGCCCTGCTGGACCAGCTGGGCGGTGCGGGAGGACGAGGGGTCGCCGGTGGCGGCCTTCTGCTGGAGCTCGGCGAAGAGCTCCTCGAATGTCTTCGAAGCCATGATGGGATTCACCATACGGCGTGCGGGCTGACGGGCGGTAAACGGTCCCGGACCGTGGACGGTCGGCTGGACGTGGTCCGGGACCGGTCACCGGGGCGCTCAGCGGAGGTCGCGGAGAGTCACCGCGGTGGCGACGGCGGCGGTGACGGCCTCGTGGCCCTTGTCCTCGGCGGAACCCGGCAGACCGGCCCGGTCGAGCGCCTGCTCCTCGTTGTCGCAGGTCAGCACGCCGAAACCGACCGGGACGCCGGTGTCCACGCTGACCTGGGTGAGGCCTGCGGTGGCCGCCTGGCAGACGTAGTCGAAGTGCGGGGTGCCGCCGCGGATCACCACCCCGAGGGCGACGACGGCGTCGTAGCCGCGATCGGCGAGGCGCTTGGCGGCGACCGGCAGTTCGAAGGTGCCGGGCACGCGCAGGACGGTCGGCTCGGTGACGCCCAGCTCCTTGAGCGCGCGGTGGGCGCCGTCCAGCAGGCCGTTCATCACCTGGTCGTGCCACTGGGCGGCGATGACCGCGACCTTGAGGTCGGCGGTGCCGTCGATGGTCAGCTCGGGGGCTCCGTGGCCGCTCATGTGGGTGTTCCGTTCTGTCGGTTCGGTGGTCGGTGGAAAGGGCCCGGGGGCAAGGGCGCGGCAGTCGCGGGGCGGGGGCGAAGTCGCGGACGGGGTGCGTCAGGAGCCGAGGCCGGGCAGGTCGTGGCCCATCCGGTCGCGCTTGGTGCGCAGGTAGCGCAGGTTGTGCTCACCCGGCGCGATCTCGACCGCTTCACGCCCCTTGACCTTGAGGCCGTGGTCGGTGAGCGCGGTCAGCTTCTGCGGGTTGTTGGTCAGCAGGGTCAGCGAGCGCACGCCGAGGTCCGCCAGCATCTGCGCCGCGATGCTGTAGTCGCGGGCGTCGGCGGGCAGGCCGAGGTCCAGGTTGGCGTCGACGGTGTCGCGGCCCTGCTCCTGGAGCTCGTACGCGCGCAGCTTGTGCGCCAGGCCGATTCCCCGGCCCTCGTGGCCGCGCAGGTAGAGCACCACGCCGCGGCCGGCCTCGGCGACCCGCTGGAGCGAGGCCTCCAGCTGGGGGCCGCAGTCGCACCGCAGCGAGCCGAACACGTCGCCGGTCAGGCACTCGGAGTGGACCCGCACCAGGACGTCCTCGCCGTCCGGCAGCCGCCCGTCCGGTCCGAGGCCGCCGGCCACCAGCGCGATGTGCTCGATGTCGTCGATGGTGCCCTGGTAACCGACGGCGGTGAACTCGCCGTGCGCGGTGGGCAGGGCGGTGACGGCGGCCCGGTCCACGTGCAGCTCGGTGCGGCGGCGGTACGCGATCAGGTCCTCGATGGAGATGATCGCCAAGCCGTGCTCGCGGGCGAAGGCGACCAGCTCGGGCAGCCGGGCCATGGTGCCGTCGTCGTTGACCACCTCGGCGATCGCCCCGGCCGGCGCCAGCCCGGCGAGCCGGGCCAGGTCCACGGCGGCCTCGGTGTGCCCGGGGCGGACCAGCACGCCGCCCTCGACGGCGCGCAGCGGGAAGACGTGCCCCGGGCGGGTGAGGTCGCCGGGCTCGGTGCCGGGCGAGGAGAGCAGCCGTACCGTCCGGGCGCGGTCGGCGGCGGAGATGCCGGTGTCCACACCCTCGCGGGCGTCCACCGAGACGGTGTAGGCGGTGCCCTTGCGGTCCTCGTTGACCTGGGTCATCGGCGGCAGCTTGAGCCGGTCCAGCTCCGCACCGGTCATCGGGGCGCAGATCACGCCGGAGCTGTAGCGGATGGTGAAGGCCATCAGCTCGGGGGTGGCGGCGGAGGCGGCGAAGACGAGGTCGCCCTCGTTCTCGCGGTCCTCGTCGTCGACCACGACCACCGCGCGGCCGAGCGCGATGTCGGCGATCGCGCGCTCGACCGGGTCGAGGACGAGCTCGTCACCGATGCTGCCGGGGTGAGTCTGGTTCTCGGTCATGCCGTGGCTCCCTGCGGGACGTTGGAGGACGTGGCTCGCGGCTCACGGGTGCTCAGCCACCAGGAGCGCAGGCCGAGCAGCACCAGGACGAAGTAGACGGAGTACGTGAGGCCGGAGAAGGTGTAGCCGCTGTTGAAGGCGAACGGGACGCCGACCGCGTCGACCGCGATCCAGGCGAGCCAGAACTCCAGCCAGCCGCGCGCCTGGGCGACCATCGCGGCGAGCGTGCCGACGAAGATGTAGGCGTCCGACCAGGGGCTCCAGGACAGGCTGGGATAGGCGGTGAACAGCATCGCCAGACCGACCGTGCCGACCGCGGTGCCGGCCACCAGGGCGGCCCGCTCGGGCCAGCTGGCGAACCGTACGGCGATCGTCCCGGTGTCGCGGCGGCCGCGCCGCCACTGCGCCCAGCCCCAGGCGGCGGTGACGATGACGATCAGCTGCTTTCCGATCAGGCCGGGGACGTGACCGCCGAGGTAGGCGGCGATCAGCACGACGCCGGAGAGGAGCTGGACCGGCCAGCTCCAGACCGAGCGGCGCCAGCCGAGCGCCAGGCCGCCGAAGCCGAGCAGGTTGCCGATCATGTCGGCCCACTTCACGTGTTCGCCGAGGACGGTGAACGCCTCGCCGCTGAGCCAGCTCACTTGGTCTCCCCCGTGGTGGTGGTGCGGTCCGTACCCGGCAGGTCCTGCGGGTTCTTCGGGTCGTACGGGTGCTGCGGGTGGGGCAGGTCGGGGAGGGTGCGCGATTCGAGCAGCCGCTCCACGTACTTGGCGAGCACGTCCACTTCGAGGTTGACGCTCTCGCCCAGGGCCTTGGCGCCGAGCGTGGTGAGCGCGAGGGTCGCCGGGATGAGGCTGACGGTGAAGCTGTCGCGGGCCGCCTCCACCACGGTGAGGCTGACGCCGTCGACCGTGATCGAGCCCTTCTCCACCAGGTAGCGGGAGATGGACTCCGGCAGCGAGAAGCGCAGCACCTCCCAGCGCAGGTTGCCGTCCGCGTCACGCTCGCCGGGCTCGCGGCTCAACAGCCGCCCGGTGGCGTCGACATGGCCCTGGACCAGGTGGCCGCCGAGCCGGGCGCCGAGCGCCATCGCGCGCTCCAGGTTGACCGGGGAGCCGGGCTTCAGCTCGCCCAGGCTGGAGCGGTGCAGCGTCTCGGCCATCACGTCGGCGCTGAACTCGCCGGTCTCGGCAGCCAGTTGCTCGGGGCTGTCGACGACGGTCAGGCAGACGCCGTTGACCGCGATGGAGTCCCCGTGGCGCGCACCGTCACGAACGACCGGACCACGCAGGCGGATTCGCGAGGAGTCGCCGATCTCCTCGATCGACACGACCTCGCCGAGCTCTTCGATGATGCCGGTGAACACCCGGGTCTCCTCGCGCTTGGGGCGCGGACTCCGGGGCGGCAGAGGGAGATGACACGGACGGGCGCCGGTGCACAGGCCCGTGCACGACCCGTCGCCGGGGGTGCCGGAGCCGCCGGGAGATCGCTCACCCGGCCCGGGAGACGTTGCTCCCGCCGTTCACCTGACCGTGGTCCGGTCCGATCTCGTGATGGACGCCGATGGACCACGGGTACTGCTCTTCGTCCGCCCGCGCACGCCTCCCATCCGGACTTTAACCGTCGGTCCAGGAATTTCACCTGGTCAACCGGCCGCTGGCTGCGGACGGGTCGCGGACTGTAACCGCCGGTTCGGATTTTCACCGACCCCGGAGTGCGCTGAACGTCACTGCTGTTGACGACATTGTGCCACGCGGGACGCGAGCCGAGGGAGGGTGTTCCGCTGTGGCCTGTTTCACGATCCTGCGGGGAATGCGGGCGGTGGGTGGTGGGAGCCGCGGGGCCGCGGAGGCCGTGCACGGTGTCCGGTGGCGCCGGTGTCCGGTGTCTGGTGGCGCCGGTGCGCGCGGGGGACGAGGCTGGTGGTGGGGCAGGCTTCGGATTCGGAGGCGACGGCGATGAAGTTCATGGACGTCCACCACGGGATGACCGGGATCACGGCGGAGCAGCTCAAGGCGGCCCATGCGGCCGACGCGGCGATCGAGGGCGAGGAGGGCGTGCACTTCGAGCAGGCCTGGGCCGACCCGGTGTCGGGCACGGTGTACTGCCTGTCCGAGGCTCCGTCCAGGGAAGCCGTGCAGCGGGTCCACAGTCGCACCGGGCACCCCGCGGACGAGATCCACTCGGTGCCGCTCTCGGCCTGACGGGGCCGTTCCCGGCGGGAGGGACCGGCCGGTTCAGAGGGTGGCGGGTGCGGCGATCGGCATGAAGTGGGTCACCTCCGGCGGGTGCATGAGGTAGTGCGGTTCGCCCTCCGACCACACCGGCCGGATCCGCCACATCGGCCCCGCGTACCCGCGCAGGGCCTCCTCGTCGCGCCAGCGACTGACCACGAGCACCCGGTGCAGGCTGCCCTCGGCCACCGAGCGCAGCAGTTCACCGCCGAGGCAACCGTCCGTCCTCCCGAGCTGCGGCAGCACCTGGCCGGCCAGGTGTGCGCAGAACTCCTCGATGCGATCGGCCGTGACCTGCCCGGCCCAGATTCTGACGATCACGGCCACCACCTCCGGCTGGCTGGAGTCCCTGGCCCCATTATCAGCGGAAAACCGCTGGTGGGGAGGGGTGGGGCGACTCTTTCACGGAGAGTGTCGAAGGCCCGGGCGGGTGGGGCCGCCGCGGGCGCGGGACGGCGTCCGCGGCGGTGCGTTGGCGGGCCGCGAACCCGGTCCTTCGGCGCGGCGAACGGCCTCGGCTAGATTCGCCGCATGACCCTCACACCGGACGCCGTCGCACCGTCAACCACCGCTCCGGACAGTCCGAACGGCCTGTTCGCCGCCCTCAGCGCGGGCGCCCTCACGGAGCCGGCCCAGCTGCGCGAGGTCTACGAGCAGCCGGGCGAGCACGCGCGCCGCAAGCAGGTCGACCGCCTCCACGAGGTCGCCCAGCGGCTCATAGCCTGCTCCTCGCTGGTGTTCGTCGCCAGCTCCGACGCCGCCGGACGCTGCGACGTCTCCCCGCGCGGCGGGCCGGCCGGGCTGGTCTCCGTGCTCGACGAGTACACCCTGGCCATTCCGGACGCCACCGGCAACAAGCGGTTGGACACCCTGCACAACATCCTGGAGAACGGCCGGGTCGGACTGCTCTTCGTCGTACCCGGCCGGGACACCACGCTGCGCGTCAACGGGCGCGCCTGCGTCTCCACCGACCCGGAACTGCTGCGGCAGCTGACCGCCGTCGGCAAGCCGCCGCGCAGCGCGATCGTGGTGGCCGTGGAGGAGGTGTACGCGCACTGCCCGAAGTCGCTGCTGCGGGGCTCAGCGTGGAAACCGGAGAACTGGCTGGCCGAGGACGCGCAGCCGAGCTCCGCGGAGGTCACGCTGTCACACCTGCGGGACGGGTCGCTGACCATCGAGATGATCGAGCAGACGGAGCGGGAGGCGCTGCTGTACCGGTACGAGTAGGTGGGCCCACGCCTTCGGGCAGACGTGTCGTGCCTCTCCGCGTGCCCCGCTGGTGCGAGGCTGCCCCGCCGCCGGTCCTGCCGCCCGCCCGGCCGGCGGCAGGCCGGGCGGGCGGGGCGGCGACGGACCGGGCGGGTACCGGGCGCACCCCTGCTCAGGCGCGCTTCGGAACGTCGGTGACCGCTGCGCCGTCGGCCGCCCGCCGGACGGCCTCGACGCCCTTGTGGGCGGCGGCCTTGCTGGCGTAGCCCTGGCCGGTGGCGACGATCCCGCCGTTGCCCGCCGTGAGCCGGAACCGGTACTTGCCGCTGGCGTCCTGGTAGACCTCGAACCTGCCCGACATCCGGCCACCTCCTCCTGCGGCACTCGGTGCGCCACGTCGGTCCGTCCCCCTCCCCCTCGCAGCACGGTGCGCTCGGCGCGTGCGCGGGCGCACCCCGTCGGCCGCCGGACGGGTGAAGGCGGGCCGGCCCGGGTTGGCGGGGCTGCCGGGAACTCCGCCGGTGGTTTGAATGGACGGATGGACTGCGTGTTCTGTGCGGTGGTGGCGGGCGAGGAGCCCGCGCACCGGGTGCTGGACGACGGGACGGCGGTGGCCTTCCTGGACCGTCGGCCGCTCTTCCCCGGCCACGTGCTGGTCGTGCCGCGCGCCCATCACCGGACCCTGGCGGACCTGCCCGCCGAGGAGGTCGGACCGTTCTTCCTGCGGGTGCAGCGGGTGGCAGCGGCGGTCGAGCAGGGACTGGGCGCGGCGGGGAGCTTCGTGGCGGCGAACAACCGGATCAGCCAGTCGGTGCCGCACCTGCACGTGCACGTGGTGCCGCGCAATCCGAAGGACGGGCTGCGCGGGTTCTTCTGGCCGCGGGGGAAGTACCCCGACGAGGCGGGGGCGGCGGAGGTCGCGGCCCGGCTGCGGGCGGCCCTCGGGGAGGCGTAGCGCTCCCGAACCCCGACACCCCCGGCGCCTCGACACACACCCCATCAGAAGCGGCTTCCGCTTGGCCTCTTGACAGGTATAGACCAGTCGGCTTGAGTCGGTACCAGCCCCGTACCGGCCAGCACCCCGGACGGCCGTCCCCCCACGACGCGCCGTTCCGCACGGGGCCCGGCTCCCCTGCCCCGACCAGGTCCCTGTCTCGACGACGTGCGGCCCCCACCGCACAAGGGGTGATGACGTGTCAACCAAACGCCTGCTCGCGCTGCTGTCCGCCGTGGTCACGGCGCTCGCACTCGCGGGGCTCCTCCCGGCCTCCGCCAGCGCCGCCGCCTGCGGCACCGCGTGGAGCCCCACCGCCGTGTACACCGGCGGCGCGGCCGTCTCCTACGACGGGCACAACTGGACGGCCAAGTGGTGGACCCAGAACGAGCCGCCGAGCACCGGCGGCTCCGGGGTCTGGGCCGACCAGGGCCCCTGCGGCGGGCCCACCGATCCCGGCCCGACCCCCACTCCGACCCCGACCTCCGACCCGGGCGGATTCCCGGTCAGCCAGGCGCAGTTCGACCGGATGTTCCCGAACCGGAACCCCTTCTACACCCACCAGGGCCTGCTGGACGCGACCGTCGCGTACCCCGGCTTCGCCGCCACCGGCAGCGACACCGTACGGCGGCAGGAGGCCGCGGCCTTCCTCGCCGACGTGAGCCACGAGACCGGCGGTCTGGTCCACGTGGTCGAGCAGAACACCTCCAACTACCCGCACTACTGCGACGCTTCGCAGCCGTACGGGTGCCCGGCCGGGCAGGCCGCGTACTACGGACGCGGGCCGATCCAGCTGAGCTGGAACTTCAACTACAAGGCGGCGGGCGACGCACTCGGCCTCGACCTGCTGAACCACCCGGACCTGGTGCAGACCGATCCGGCCGTCGCGTGGAAGACCGGCCTCTGGTACTGGAACACCCAGAACGGCCCCGGCACCATGACCGCGCACGAGGCGATGGTCAGCGGGCGGGGCTTCGGTGAGACGATCCGCAGCATCAACGGCGCGCTGGAGTGCAACGGCAACAACACTGCGCAGATGCAGCACCGGATCAGCCTGTACCAGGGGTTCGTGGAGATCCTCGGGACGGTGCCCGGGGGCAACCTGAGCTGCTGACGGCGGGTCGGCGGGACCGCCGGTCCGCGGCGGCCGGGTCCACGGTTTCGCGGGACCTCGGGACTGCGGACCTGCGGCGGGCGGCGGGTCGATGCCTTGCCGAAGCGCGCGCCGCCGGGCGGCCCGCCGTCCTGCCGTCCTGCGCTGCTGATCCGGGCGCAGCGGGGCCTACTTCGCGAGGCGCAGCCGCGCGGCGCGGGGCGTACGCCCGTAGGAGCATCCGGAGCGATCGAAATCATTTTCCGGGCGGACGACTTCGCAGGTCGTGGCCGCCTAGGCTCACGTACATGAACGAACTCGCCCGCCTGGTGGAGCAGACCGCCGACCGGCTCGCGGGCCGGCACGTCGGTGTGGTGGTCGCCGGGCTGGCCGGTGATGCCGTGGAGATCCACGGCGCCGGGCGGACGGGGCCCGGCGGCGGGGTGCCCGGGGCGCACACGCTCTTCGACATCGGCTCCGTCACCAAGGTGTTCACGTCGCTCGTGCTCGCCCGGCTGGCGCTCGACGGCATGGTGCGGCTCGACGAGCCGCTCACCGAGGTGCTCCCCGGCCGGGCGGCCGTCCCGGCCCGGGGCGGCCAGCCGATCACGCTGCGGCACCTCGCCACCCACACCTCGGGGCTCCCCCGGCTGCCCCGGGGCATGGTGGCGCGCGCCCTGCTCCAACCCAACCGGCCCGATCCGTACGCCCATTGCACCGCCGAGCGAATACTGTCCGGGCTCGCCCGGACGAGACTGCACTCCGCACCCGGGCGCAGCTTCCGCTACTCCAACCTCGGCGCCGGGCTGCTCGGCATGGCCCTCGCCCACCGGGCCGGCACCGGGTACGAGGAACTGGTGACCCAGGAGGTCTGCGCGCCGCTGGGGCTGGCCGACACCTGTCTGCGGCCCGGCGCGGAACAGTCCGAACGGCTGGCGCACGGCCATGCGCCGGGCGGGCGGCCGGTGCCCTCCTGGGACCTGGCCGCGCTTCCGGCCATGGGCGGGCTGCGCTCGACCGCGGCCGACCTCGCGGTGTTCCTGCGGGCGCAGCTGGCCGCCGAACGCGAGCCCGACGCTCCGCTGGCGCCCGCGATCCTGCTCACCCGGGAGACCAGGCACCGGGTCAACCCGTTCGCCTGGGCACACCTCGGCTGGCTCGGCCACCGGCTGCACGCCCAGCAGGGCAGGCACCTCCAGCTGTGGCACAACGGGGGGACGGGCGGGTCCAGCTCCTTCGTCGCTTTCGACCCGGAACAGCAGGTGGGGGTGGCGGTGCTGGCCAACACCCGGCGGTCGGTGGACCCGGCGGGCACGGCGCTGCTGCGCAGGCTGCAGATCGGATTCGGCGCAGCGAGGAGCTGACGGGCCCCGTGGTGCCCGCTACGCCGCCGCCGAGGCGACCGGTTCGAGCAGCAGGTGGGGGCGGACCAGGGCTCGGGAGACCGGGTCGTCGCGGTGGCCGCCGGTACGGGCGGGGTTGGGGCGCATGACGACCTCGGCCGGGGGAACGGGCCCGCCGCCGCACTCGGGGCAGGCGCCGACGAGGTCCAGGTCGGTGCCGCAACGGGCGTGCGCGAACAGGTGGTGCGGGCCGCCGTCGGTGGCGTGCCGGCCACCCCAGCGACTCAACTGGTAGAGCGGCCCCCAGAGTTCGAGGCCGGTCTCGGTGAGCAGGTAGCCGTGGCGCAGCGGCGCCTGCTGGTACGGCTCCTTGCGCAGCACCCCGGCCGCGACCAGGGCGTTGAGCCGGGCGGTGAGCACGGCGCGCGGGATGCCGAGGTGGGCGAGGAAGTCGTTGAAGCGCTGCACGCCGTAGAACGCGTCGCGGACGATCAGCAGGCTCCAGCGCTCGCCGACCACCTCCAGGGCGCGGGCCAGTGCGCACTCCTGCAGTTCGTAGTCGGTTCCCAACGCCATGCGGGCCAGCGTAGTCCACTCCCAGGAGAGGTTCAATGAACAGACCAGCAGTGGTAGCGTGCTGCCGAAGATGAAGGTTCATTCACCAGACTCATTGGTCCAGCTTCCGGAGGGAACACCCATGTCCCCCGCACCACCCGGCTCCGCCCCCGTCACCGGGCCCGTCCGACCTACCGCCACCCTGGCCGTCACGGCGGCCGCGACCGCCCTGACCACCGTCGCCTACACCGCGCCCACCGCCTCGCTCGCCGCCACCGCCCAGGCCGCCCACCTCGGCGCCTCCGGTCGCACCTGGATCCTCACCGGCACCCTGGTCGGCATCTCGACACTGCTCCTCACGGCCGGCAGCGCCGCCGACGACCACGGCCGCAAGCGGGTCTTCACCTTCGGCATGCTGCTGTTCGCCGCCGCCGAGGCCCTCGCCGCACTCGCCCCCGCCGGCGCCGTCTACCTGGCCGCGCGGGTGCTGCTCGGCGTCGCCTCGGCCGCCGTCCTGGCTCCCGCACTCGGGCTGGTCAGCCAGGCCCACCCGGCCGGGCCGGACCGCATCCGGGCCCTCGGCATCTGGGGCGCGGCCGTCGGCCTCGGCATCGCGGTCGGACCGGTCTACGGCGCGCTCGTCCAGCAGTGGGCCGGCTGGCGCGCGGTCAGCGGCGGGCTCGCCGTGGTCTCGGCCGCCGTGGCCGCCTGCGCCACCGCCTGCCTCACCGAGTCCCGGGCCGAACGCCCCCGCGCGCTCGACCCGTACGGCGTCCTGACCCTCACCACCGGGACCTCCCTGCTCATCGCCGGTCTCGCCGAGGGCCGCAGCGGCTGGGGACGGCCCTTGGTGGTGGCCCTGCTCGCGGGCGGGGTGCTGCTGCTCGCGGCCTTCGCGCTCGTCGAGGCGAAGGTCCGCGAACCGATGCTCGACCTCGCCCTGTTCCGCAGCCCCGGCTTCATCGCCGCGACCGGCGGCGCCATGTTCACCGGACTCTCGCTGGTCGGCTTCATGAGCTACCTGCCCACCCTGCTCCAGGGCGTGCTCGGCCTCTCCGGTCTGGCCGCGGGCGGAGTACTGGCCATCTGGTCGGGCCTCTCCGTGCTCTCCGCCCTCCAGGCCCGACGGCTGGCCGCGCGTCTCTCGGCCACCGCCCAGGTCGCCCTCGGCCTGCTGGTCTGCGGTCTCGGCGAGGGCGGACTCCACGGACTCACTCCCAGCGCCGGCTGGCTCCGGCTCGCCCCCGGCCTCGCGGTCGCCGGCGTCGGCAGTGGCGTCCTCAACGCGGCCCTCGCCCGGCTCGCGGTCAGCAGCGTCCCCGCCCACCGGGCCGCCATGGGCTCCGGCGCCAACAACACGTCCCGCTACATCGGCTCAGCCCTGGGCGTGGCCGTCACTGTCGCCGTCGCCGGCTCCGCCCGCCCCACCACCCCCGGCCCCGGCGCCGCCGCCCACGCCCTGGCCACCGGCACCGACCGCGCGGTTCTGGTCGCCGCCGCCCTCTGCCTCCTCGGCGCCGCCCTGACCCTCGCCACCCGCACCCCCGAACCCCGCCCCCGACCCGTACCCCCCGTCCCCGAACACGCCACCACCCGGTGACCCGGCACAGGAGGTCGGGCCCACCGACTTCCTGTGCACGGCAACCCCTCCCAACACGGCAAGCCACACTGCTCCGTGGCCCGCGCCTGGCTCGGCGCACCGCAGAAAGCCGCCACCGCCGACCTCCCACGCACAACAACCCACCGCTACCACCTCGGCGGCCCCGAAAATCAGTGAGGCTGCACCTCTTCCGCCAGGCACCACACACCCCGGTCCGCAACCGACACAGGCATTCACGTCGCCGCCGACCAGCGCGCCCGGACGACCGCGCGGCCAGTCACGATGAGCGCGGCCCGGGTGCTGCGTGCGAGGATGGCAGGGCTGGTGGGAACGAGTTCCCGGGTGGTTGGGCGGTCCTCTGGCCATGGTGAACGACGACGGACAGCGCCGGGGGGACCCTCAGCAGGACGCCCTGCTGATGGTGCCGATCGCCACCGCGCTGGTCGCGGCCGACGGGCGGATCCTGCACTGGAGCGACGACGCGGAGGCGCTGCTCGGTTACCGTGCGGACGAGGCCGTGGGCGCGAAGGCGGCCAAGCTGCTGACCTCGGTCGAGCAGCGGCCCGAGGTGCTGGAGCTGTTCGGGGACATCCTGGCGGGCCGGGAGTGGTCGGGGGTGTTCCCGGTTCGGCACCGGGACGGGCACCTGGTGAACCTGGAGTTCCGCACCCATCCGGTCCAGGGGCCGGACGGGGCTCCGCTGGTGCTGGCGGTGGCCTCAGAGGTGACCACGCTGCGGCGGATCCAGGCGGATCTGGCCGTGCTGGACGGTTTCTTCACCCAGTCCCCCGTGGGCATGGCCGTGTTCGACAACGAGCTGCGATTCGTCAGGCTGAACGAGGCGCTGGCACGGGCCAACGGCCTGGCCGCCGAGGCGCACCTGGGCCGCCGGCTGACCGAGGTGCTGCCGGGGATCAACGCCGCGGAGGCCGAGGCGGTGATGCGGCAGGTGCTGGCGAACGGTCTTCCGGTGGTGGACTTCCGTTCGCACGGCCGCACACCGGGGAATCCGCATCGCGACAGAGCCTGGTCCGCCTCGTACTTCCGGCTCGCGGACCGGGGCGGGCGGGTGCTCGGGGTGAGTGCGACCATCATCGATGTGACGGAACGTTACCGCGCCGACGCCCGGGCGGCCCGGGCGCAGGAGCGGCTGTCACTGCTGGTGGACGCGACCGCCTCGATCGGCACCACGCTGGACCTGCGGCAGACCGCCCGCGAGCTGGCCGACGCGATGGTGCCCAGGGTCGCGGACATCAGCGGGGTGTTCGCCCTGGAGGCGCTGATCGCCGGGCGCAACGTCGAGCCGCCCGCCCCTGACGCCACGCAGCCGGTGCGCCGCCTGGCGTTGGCGACGTCCGACCCGCTGTACCCGGCCGACGCGCTGCCGGTGGACTCGGTCTACGACCTGCCGCCGGACTCCCCGTACGCCCGGGCGATGATCACCGGACGGACGGTGGTGGTGCCGTCCTGGGAGCTGTCGCCGCTGGCCGACGGCCTCAGCGAGAGCCGCCGCCAGGCGTTCCTCGGCGACCGACCGCGTTCGGTGCGGATCACGCCACTGGTAGCGCGCGGCACCACGCTCGGCATGGTGGTGTACTCACGGCGCGGCGAGCGGGAGTCCTTCGCCGAGGCCGACATCACGCTCGGCGACGAGCTGGCCTCGCGCGCGGCGGTCGCGATCGACAACGCCCGGCTGTACCTGCGCCAGCACCAGACGGTGCTGGCCCGGCAGCAGGCGCTGCGCGAGGCGAAGGCCGCGCAGGAGCGGCTGGCACTGGTGAACGCCGCGTCGGCCCGGATCGGCACCACGCTCGATCTCGACCGGACCGCCCAGGAGTTGGCCGAGGTGGCGACGCCCCGGCTGGCCGACACCGTGGTGGTGGAGGTGCTGGAGGAGCTGGTCCGGGGCGAGCGCGAGGTACGGGCCCCGGCGGACGGCTCGGCGTTGCTGCGGCGGATGGCGTTCCATTCGGTGCGCGGCTCGACCCTGGCGCCGATCAACCGGCTGGGCGGGGTGCACCGCTTCCTGCCGGGTTCGCCGTACGCGTGGAGCCTGGCGCACCGCAAGCCGGTGCTGGTGCCCCGGATGGACGAGGAGGGCATGGCCTGGTTCGCCGAGGACCCGGTGCGCACCGCCGCCGTACGGGAGCAGAACGTGCGCTCGCTCATGGTCGTGCCGCTGATCGCGCGCGGCAATCCGGTCGGCGTCGCGGGCTTCTACCGGACCCTGGTGGAACGCCCGTACGGGGACGAGGACCTGGCGCTGGCAGGGGAGTTGGCGGTGCGGGCGGCGGTGTCGATCGACAACGCCCTGCTGTTCACCCGCGAACGCGACGCGGCCGCCGCCCGGCAACGGGCGCTGGACGAGGCGTGGGCCGCCCAGCAGCGGCTGGGTCTGCTGAACGAGGCCAGCAACCGGATCGGCACCACCCTCGATCTGCACCGCACCGCGAGGGAGTTGGTGGACGTGGTGCTCCCGCGCTTCGCCGACTTCGTCACGGTGGACCTGCGCGACGCCGTGCTCGGCGGCGAGGAGCCCGGCCCGGTGCCGAGCGACGGGCCGGTGCTGATGCGGGCGGTGGCGGTCGGCGACTCGGCGCCGGACGGCAGCATGACGGCGGCGGCCGACCAGGTGGGCGAGACCTCGCAGTCGGCCGAGGTGTACGCGCAGAGCCTGCGCACCCGGCGGTCGGTCCTGGTGTCCGCGGTGACCGAGAAGGAGCTGCGGCGGATCGTCGCCTCCCCCGACCGGGTGCAGCCGGGGCTGGCCGCCGGGGTGCACTCGTACCTGATGGTGCCGTTGGTCGCGCGCGGACTCGTGCTGGGCGGTGCGGAGTTCGTCCGTACCCACAATCCCGTGCCGTTCGGCCCGGCGGACCGGTCGCTGGCCGAGGAGCTGGCCGCGCGCACTGCGCTGGCGATCGACAACGCCCGGCTCTACCGCCGCGAGCGGGACACCGCGCTCACCCTCCAACGCAGCCTGCTGCCACAGGAGATCCACCGCACCATCGGCCTGGAGCTCGCCTACCGCTACCTGCCCAGCAGCGTGGTCAGCGAGGTCGGCGGCGACTGGTTCGACGTGGTGCCGCTCTCCTTGGGGCGGGTCGCGCTGATCGTCGGCGACGTGATGGGCCACGGCATCCGGGCGGCCGCCACCATGGGCCAACTCCGGACAGTGGCAAGGACGTTGATGACCCTGGAGCTCAACCCGACGCGGGTGCTGCACCGGCTGGACGAGGCCACCGCGGCACTCGGCGAGGGCCAGTTCGCCACCTGCGTCTGTGTGGTCTACGACCCGGCCGACCGCAGCTGCACCGCCGCCTGCGCCGGCCACCTGCCGCCCGTGGTCGCCGACACCGAGGGCAACGCCCGTCTCGTCGACCTGCCGCCCGGCGCGCCGCTGGGCGTGGGTGGAGTCCCCTTCGAGAGCGTCGAGTTCACCCTTCCCGAGCAGGCCATCCTGACCCTCTACACCGACGGCCTGGTCGAACGCCGGGGCCGCGACCTCGACGAGGGCCTGCGACTGCTCTGCCGTACGGTCGCCGACCGGAGCCGCTCGCTGGAACAGACCTGCGACGCCGTCCTGACCCGGCTCACCGGGCGCACCGCCGAGGACGACATCGCCGTCATCATGGCGCAGGTCCGCCCGGAGGGCGCCGACCTGATCGCCTCCCTGCCGCTCAGCGGTGACCACGCGATGGTCGCCCACTCGCGCCGCTTCACCCGCGAGACGCTCACCGCCTGGGGCCTGACCGCGCTCATCGACTGGGCCGAGCTGCTCACCAGCGAGCTGATCACCAACGCCCTGGTGCACGCCGGATCCCCCACCCAGCTGCGCCTGTTCTGCAACCGGGTGCTCACCGTGGTGGTCGCCGACCGGGAGAGCGCGACGCCCCGGATCCGCCACGCCCGCAACGAGGACGAGGGCGGTCGCGGCATCCACCTGGTCAACGAGCTGGCGCACCGCTGGGGCAGCCGCCGGACCGCAGAGGGCAAGGTGGTCTGGTTCGAGCTGGAGCTGCCACCGGGGTACCCGACCGCGTGAACAACCGATCGTTGTCGGACCGGGCCGGGGGTTGTTGGCCGCCCGTACGGCCGCTGGGCTTTGCTGGTGCCACGGCGGGAGAGCCCCGACCGGACGGACCAGAGGAGCCCACCGTGCAGACCGATGCCCGCACCGTCGTCACCGAGTACATCACCCGGCTCGCCGCGGGCGAACGGGACACCGCCATCGCCCTGTTCGCCGAGGACGCCACCTGGACCTATCCGGGCAGCCTCGAACTCTCCCGCACCTGGCGCGGCAAGCAGGAGATCTTCGGTGACTTCCTCGGCCGGGTCGGCACCCTCTTCGCCCCGGACGGCCTGCCGACCCTCACCCTCACCCGCGTCCTCGCCGACGGCTCGCAGGCGGTGGCCGAGTGGACCGCCGTCGGAAAGGCCGCCAACGGCGCTGCGTACGAGAACCACTGCCTGGGCGTGTTCACCGTCGAGAACGGCCTGATCACCGCCGTCCGCGAGTACCTGGACACCCACCACGTGGCGCAGACCCTGCTGGCCTGAACGGCCTTCCGTCGGGTCGGTGCCGTGATCGCCTGCTCGCCAGGGGGCGGGGCGGGGCTGGCGGTGGACCATCGGCGGTGCCGCTGGGGGACGCCGGCAGGGCGACCGGCAACACCGCGCCGGCTGCCGCCGAGGTCGGCGGCAGCCGGCTGGTCCTCGCCGCCGCGACGACGGCCGGTCAAGGCCCAGGGCACCGCGGTGGACCGCACCGTCGTACAGCTGGTCGCCATGGACGCCGCCTATACCGTCCGACCTGCTCAGTCCGGCAGCAGCAGGTTGACGTCGCCGAACTCGTGCCACAGGTACCGCCCTTGGACGGCCTCGCGATAGCAGGCCGTCAGCAGCGGGCGCCCCGCGACGGCGGCCAGCATCAGCAGGTGGGAGGCGCGCGGCTCGTGCCAGCCGGTGAGCAGCCCGTCCACCGCGCGCACCCCGCGCTCCGGGGTGATCACCAACTCCGTCCAGCCGTCCGTCTCCTGGAGCGTGCCGTCCGGCCCGACGGCCGACTCCAGGGCGCGGACGACGGTGGTGCCGACGGCGATCACCCGTCCGCCCCCGGCCCGGACGTGGCCGACCAGCCGGGCGGTGGCGGCGGGGACGTGGAAGCGCTCCGCGTACGGGGCCTCGTGCGCCTCCGGCGAGGCCACCCCGGTGTGCAGGGTGACGGGAGTGACCAGCACGCCCCGACCGGCCAGCCGGGCCACCACCTCCGGCGAGAACGGGCGTGCGGCACTGGGCATTTCGCTGCTGCCCGGCACGCTGGCGAAGACCGTCTGGTAAGCCTCGATCGGCCAGTCGCGGTCCACGTAGCCGTACCGGATCGCCCGGCCGTGCACCTCCAGGTACGGCAACAGGGCTGCGGGAAGGGACAGTTCGGCATACCAGAGGCGTTCGGTGAAGGGCTGCACCAGCTCGGCCGCGCCACCGGCCGGCAGTGCGACGCGCAGCCCCGGCCGGGCCGGGGACTCCCGCGGCGGGTAGTAGGAAGCTGCCGAGCCCGGCACCTGTCGGCGCAACTCGACCAGGTGGGCGCCCAGTTGGTCCGGCTGCGCCGAGGACAGGTGCAGGGCGACCGGGGTGCCGTCGGGCAGTCGGCCCGGCAGGGCGGCCGGGAGGGTGGCCGAGTTGTTGACCACCAGGAGGTCCCCCGGGCGCAGCGCTTCGGGCAGGTCGGTGAAACGGCGGTGCTCCACGGCACCGGTGGCGCGGCGGCCGACCAGCATCCGTACGCCGTCGCGGGCGCCGCCGCGCGCCTCCGCCGGTGCGCGGGCGGAGAGTTCGGGCGGGACGGTGACGTCGATCGCCGGCTCGGCCAGGGTCGTCATCGCCCACCCCGGTCGGCCGCCGGCCCCTGTTCGGCGGCCGGTGCCCGGTCGGCATCCGGCGCCGCCGCCAGGTCCTCCGCGCGGTAGCGGCCGGAGGGAGTGCGGTCGCGCAGCAGCCCGAGCAGAACGGGCGCGACCTGCGCGGGCAGCGGCTCGCCGGAGATGTCCTCGGCGGGGCTGGCCTCCTGCAGCATCCGGGTGCACATGCTGCCCGGGTCGACCGCCCAGACCCTCAACTCCTCTTCCTCCCGCGCCAGTACGGCGGTGGCCAGGTCGAGCGCGGCCTTGCTGGCGCCGTAACCGCCCCAACCGAGGTAGGGCTCCACGGCGGCGTCCGAGCTGATGTTGAGGACGGCACCCGAGTGGGCGCGCAGTTGGGGCAGGACGAGCTGGGTGAGGGCGATCGGGGCGAGCGCGTTGACCTCGAAGAGCTCCAGCAGGTCCGGCAGCGGGAAGTCGGCCAGCCGGGGCAGCGGTTCGGCGCCGGGGCCGGTGGCGCCGTTGAGCGAACCGGCGTTGTTGACCAACAGGCTCGCGCCGCCGAGGCCTTCGGCGGCCTCGGCCAGGTGGGCACGGTGGTCGTCGTCGACGATCGAGCCCGGTAGGGCGACGGCCTTGGTGACGGCGGCCAAGGCCACCTCGGCCTCGGCGAGTTCGGCCTCGCCGCGGGCGGTGATGACCAGCTGCCAGCCATCGGCGGCGAGGGCGTGCGCGAGGGCCAGTCCGAGGCCGCGGGAGGCGCCGGTGACCAGAGCGACGGGGGCGGAGTCGGTGCGCTGTGCTGCGTTCATGCCCCCACGATCGCGCCGCGGGGTCGGGCGGCGGATCGGCCCCGGGGCCCGGGAGCCCGTCGTTCGTTCGGCCTAGTACTGCCGGGGTGCTTGCAGGACGAGGTCCGGCTCGTCGGCTCTGGCCTCGTCCTTCGTGGTGACCGACGCGGGCCCGGTTCGGCCGGACGGGGCACCGTACCCGGCGGTTGTGACCTCCAGGTCGTCCACGGTCGGATCGCCGTCCACGGGGCACCGGCACCCCTGTCACTGATCAGCCCGGATGAATTACCGGTGGTCCCGCGCCTCCACCGGTGTGTGCGGCCGACCGATCGGGTACCGGTGCTCAGTCCACTTCGTCCGCCTCACTGTCCGGCCCGCACGGCCCAGACCTGGAGGTCCGCATGTCCACCGACTCCAGCGCACGGCACTGCCCGTTCGACTTCGCCGAAGCACTTGAGTTCGACCCGACGCTCCGGGAGCTCATGAACGACGCACCGGCCAGCCGCATCCGCCTCCCCTACGGCGAGGGGGAGGCTTGGCTCGTCACGGGGTACGACGACGTACGCACGGTGACCACTGACCGGCGTTTCAGCCGCCACGCCATCGTCGGCCGGGACTTCCCGCGCATGACCCCCGAGCCGATCGTCCAGGCCGAGGCGATCAACGTCATGGACCCGCCCGCCAGCGCCCGCCTGCGCAGCCTGGTCTCCAAGGGCTTCACACCCGACCACATCGAGCGGATGAGGGACCGTACCCAGCACGTGGTGAACGAGCTGCTGGACCGGATGCGGGACCAGGGTCCCCCGGCCGACCTGATGGAGCACCTGGCCCACCCGCTCCCGCTGATCACGATCTGCGAGGTCCTGGAGATCCCCGAGACCGACAGCGCACAGCTGCGGGCCAACGCCCGGACGATGATGAACATGGACCTGGACAACAAGCCGAACGCGGTGCGGGCCAAGGCCGACCTGCGGGCGTACTTCGCCGAGCTGACGGCCGAACGGCGCAGGAACCCCGGTGACGACCTGATCAGCGCGCTGGCCACGGCCCGCGACGGGGACGAGGTCCTCGACGACCAGGAACTCACCGTGATGGCCATGGTCCTGCTGATCACCGGCCAGGACACCACGACGTACCAGCTCGGAAACCTCTCGTACACCATCCTCACCCGGCCGGACGTGCGCGCCTTCCTGCGCGAGCGGCCCGAGATGCTCACCCAGGTGATCCATGAGATGCTCCGCCTCATCCCGTTCCGCAAGGGCGTCGGCATCCCCCGGGTGGCCCTTGAGGACGTGGAGCTGAGCGGGGTGACGATCCCGGCGGGGGACATCGTGCACGTCTCCTACCTGACCGCCAACCGGGACGCCCGCCGGTTCGAGCGGCCCGACGAGCTGGACCTGGAGCGGACCAGCCCCTCCCACATGACCTTCGGCTGGGGCGCGCACCACTGCCTCGGCGCACCGCTGGCCGTCACCGAACTCGAAGTCGCCCTCGGGACTCTGCTGGAGCGCTTTCCCAGGATCGCGCTGGCGAAGCCGGCCGCGGAGCTGGCGTGGAACACCTCGTCGATCTGGCGCTACCCGCTCGGGCTGCCGGTCACCTGGTGACGGCGCCCCGACGCCCCGGCGCTCGCCCGCCGCCGCCTCGCTTCGGCCATCGCCGTGCACCTCGGCCCGCCCACCTCGGCCCGCCCACCTCGGCCCGCGCACGTCGGAGTATGCGGGCCGAGGTGCGTGCTGGACCCACCTTCCGTAGATTGGGCTGACGTGGCCCGAACCAACTCGCGGCCGGCGCAACCATCCGCACAGCGAGCCTCCGATCCTCGCTCTGCCGACTCGTCTGCCGCCCGGTTGGGTTCCGCCCGGTGAGTCCCGCCGCCGCGCCGGTCTCCACGCGTCCGGCTCGCAGCGGCTGCCGGCGAGTGCTGAATTCCCCGCCTCGCCGGGGTCCCACCGGGAACTCCGCCTGTCAGGAGGAAGTCCCATGGCCGTTCTGTGCAAGCCGGCGATAGCCGTGCCGGAGAACGTCATCACCAACGAGGAAACCCTCGAACTGGCGCGCAGACTCCACCACGACCATCCCCAGCTCGATCTGGCGTTGCGCCTCATCAAGAACACCGGGGTGCAGACCCGGCATCTGATCCAACCCATCGACGTGGTGCTGAAGCACCCGGGGTTCGACGAGCGCAGCGCCGTCTTCGAGGCGGAGTCCAAGGCCCGCGTCCCGACGGTGGTGATCAGGGCCCTCGAAACAGCTCAGGTGGAGCCGTCCCAGATCGACCTGATCGTCTACGTGTCGTGCACCGGCTTCATGATGCCGTCGCTCACGGCGTGGCTGATCAACAAGCTGGGCTTCCGGCCGGAGACCCGGCAGTTGCCGATCGCCCAACTGGGCTGTGCGGCCGGCGGCGCGGCGGTGAACCGGGCTCATGACTTCTGCTCGGCCTACCCGGGCGCCAACGTGCTGATCGTGGCCTGCGAGTTCTGCTCGCTGTGCTACCAGCCCACCGACCTGGGCGTGGGGTCGCTGCTGTCCAACGGCCTGTTCGGCGACGGGATCGCCGCCGCCGTGGTCCGGGGCGAGGGCGGCACCGGGATCCGGTTGGAGCGCAACGGCTCGTACCTCATCCCGAACACCGAGGAGTGGATCTCCTACGCGGTCCGCCCCACCGGGTTCCACTTCCAGCTGGACAAGCGGGTGCCAGGGACGATGGAGCCCCTCAGCCCTGCCCTGCGTGCGGTCGCCGAGCAGCACCGGTGGGACGTGGGCATGCTGGACTTCTACATCATCCACGCCGGCGGTCCACGGATCCTGGACGACCTGAGCCGCTTCCTGAAGGTGCCGCCCGAGGCGTTCCGGTTCAGCCGGGCCACCCTCACGCAGTACGGCAACATCGCCAGTGCGGTCGTGCTCGACGCCCTGGCCCGGATGTTCGACGAGAAGTCGGCGCTCGACGGCCACCACGGGCTGATGGCCGGGTTCGGCCCGGGCATCACCGCCGAGATGTCCCTGGGCACCTGGGCCTCACCCGGTTCCTGACCGGAAGTCGAACCGTTCCCCCATCCGATCGTTCGCCCGGCCGCCCACACCCCTGGCGGCCGGCCCGGACGGGAGCCGGTCCCCGCGCCGCCGAGGCACGACGCGGGGACCGGCTCCCGTCCCCGCTTCGGGCCCTGGAGGTGCCTGTGAAGACCGAATACGCAACACCCGGGAACCCTGTTCCCCCCGCTCTACGGCGACGACCACTGCTGGCGGCGGCCGGACTGCTACCAGTGCTGGCCGGCCTGGCGGGGGCCGTGGCCACGCGGAAGGCCACAGCCCATGGTTCGGGCGGCATGGGGCCCGCCCCCACCCCGGTGACCACCAGCGAGGCGGACTGGGTCGACGTCGCGCGCGCGCTCGGCCGCCCGGGCAACCTCATCCGCTCGACCTACCACCACACACCCTTCCCGCGGCACGACCTGCACGTGGTCAGTCGCGGCGTCGTCATCACCCCCGGGCTCGCGCTGGGCTCGCACGCCTCCTTCGTCCGGTACGACGACGGCAGCACCCTGATGATGGGCGATCTGGTGGTGACCGGGGAGGAACTGCCGGCGTTCACCGACGCGCTCCAGGCTCAGGGGATCGCCCTGACCGCCCTCCACAAGCACCTTCCGGAGCAGTGGCCGGACGTCTGGTGGACCCATGTCTGCGCACACGGCCACGACGCCGTGGCGCTGGCCCGTGGGCTGCGGAGCGCGCTCGACCGCACCGGCACGCCGGCACCGCGCCCGCCCGCACCGCACCTGCCCCTCGATCTGGACACCGCCGGCATCGACGCCGCGCTGGGGGCCGTCGGCAGCAGCGGCGAGGACGTCCACACGTGCATCTTCGTCCGCCGCGAGACCATCGTCGACGAGGGGCACGTCCTGCCACCCGGCCTGGGCGCGACCTCGGCCTTCAACTTCCAGCCGCTCGGCGGGGGACGGGCCGCGCTCAGCGGCGACCTCGCCATGGTCGCCACCGAGGTCCAGGAGGTGCTCACGGTGCTGCGGCGGGGCGGCATCGACCTCGTCGAGCTCCACAACCACGGCCTGACGGACGAACCGCGCCTCTTCTTCACCCACATCTGGGCCCGGGGCGATGCCGTGGACCTGGCCAGACGGGTCCGCCCCGCGGTCGCGGCCACCAATGTCGTAGTCGCCCCCACCTGACCGACCGGTGGGGATTCCCGGCCCTCCCCCGTGGTGGGCCACCCCCGGGGGGGAGCACCGCCGCGCCCCGGCCCCCGCCAGCGCGCCCGGCCCCCGCCCCCCCCCCAACTAGAGGCGCGCGAAC
>NZ_JBHWDU010000013.1:67655-137646 GCF_042734825.1 Kitasatospora sp. NPDC059648
CGACTCCCCCCCCCCTCCGCCCCCACGTGTGGTTTTCCCCTCCCACCCCGATTTTGCCCCCCCTGTTGTGGCCCACGACGCGCGGCCGGACGCCGGCAGCGCGCGCCAGGCGCTCGCCGCCGCACGAAGTGGCCGCCGGACGTCCCGGGAACGCCGGCCGCCCTGGGGATGCCGGAGTCCCGAGCAGATGCGGCCGCGATGCAGAGCGCGCGAAGCCCGCTGATACTGAGCCAGCGGGGCGGTTACCAAGCGCGGCGCGATCCGCACGGTCAGTCACCGCCAGGTCCGCGCCCGGTCATGTGCGCGGCAGCCGCTGCGGGGCGGCCGGCACCCAAGGCCGGCGACCATCTGCCCGGCGGCACATCGACCGCCGGGTCCCGGACAGAGAGACCCAGGATGCTGAACCGACGAGACCTCCTCAGGGCCGCCACCATAGGCGGCCCGGTGGCCCTCCTCCCATGGGGGCTCATCCCAGGACTGGCCCAGAGCGCGCCAGCCGCACTGCCGACCGCTCATGCCGGCTCGAGGCGCAGGGGGCGGGCCGCCGCCCGGATCGTCCCCTTCGCGCACGCCATGCAGGTGCCCCCGGTGCTGAGTCCGGTGTCGCGGACGGACTCCTCGGACCTGTACCGGCTCCGGATGGCCGAGACCGAGGTGGAGATCGTCAAGGGGCTGCTGACCACCGTCCGGGCCTACGGTGGCTGCTTCCCGGGTCCGACCATCCGGGCGGTCAAGGGCCGGGAGGTGGTGGTCCAGCAGACCAACGACCTGAGCGTGCACACCTCCGTCCACCTGCACGGCGGCCACGTCCGGTCGCAGTACGACGGCCTGCCGATGGCTTTCGTCGAGCCCGGCGAGACCCGCGAGTACCGCTACCCCAACGACCAGGTGGCCGCCTCGCTCTGGTACCACGACCACGCGCACGGGCTGGAGGCCGAGAACGTCTACCGCGGCCTGGCCGGCGCCTACCTGCTCAGCGACCCGCACGAGAGCGGCCTGCCGCTGCCGAGCGGCGAGTTCGACATACCGCTGCTGATCCGGGACGCCCGGATCGAGACGGACGGCAGGCTGGTCTACACCGACCCGTACGAGTGCCCGCACATGCTGGTCAACGGCAAGGAGCGGCCCTACTTCGAGGTGGCGGCGCGCAAGTACCGGCTGCGGGTCTTCAACGTCTCGCCCAACCGCCACATATCGCTGCGCTTCGCCGACGGCGAGCCGTTCACCCAGATAGCCTCCGACGGCGGGCTGCTCGCCGGCCCGGTGAAGTTGAACGAGCTGACCCTGGCCGGCGCGGAACGCGCCGAGATCGTGGTCGACTTCGCCCGCTACCCGGTCGGCGAATCGGTGGTGCTGGAGAACACGGCCGCGTTGGAGACCGAGCGGCCCGAGGTTCTGCGCTTCGACATCACCCGGACGGCCGAGGACCGTAGCCGGATACCGGACGTCCTGGCCACCCTGCCGCCGATCCCGAAGGAGGCGGTGCACCGGGAGTTCTGGCTGACGACCTTCCCCGACACCAGGATCAACGGGCGCAAGTACGACCCGGACCGGACCGACGTGCGGACCACCGTCGGCACCAGCGAGATCTGGACGATCCACAACCACCCCAACCACCGGCCGGCCGGGGTCTTCCACGCCCCCCACTCCTTCCACACCCACCTGGTGCGGTTCCGCGTTCTGGACCGTGACGGGGAGCCGGTCGGCCCGGCCGAGGCAGGGCTCAAGGACACCGTCGCGATCCATCCGGGCGAGACCGTCCGGATCGCCATGACCTGGGGCGACTACCCGGGCGAGTACGTCTATCACTGCCACCACCTGGTGCACTCCTCGCACGGCCAGATGGGCCGGATCGACGTGCTGCCCTCGGCACCGGAAGACCGCGCCGACGAGTCGGGCGAGGCCTTCGCCGGCTCGTCCTCGTCCTCGTAGTGCGGGGCGGGGGGCAGCGCTGCCTTCACGCCCCCGCGGTCGCGCCGCGGGGTCGGGCGGCGGGATCGAGCGGCGGACCGGCCACCGGCCGGGGCCCCGCCGTTCGCCGAACCTGGACTCCGTCTTCGAACTGCCCTCGTCCGCCCCGAGGCGGGAGTTCGAAGACGGACCCTAGGACGCGCCGAGGGCCCAGCCCTCGGGGTCGGTCCAGGCGGCCAGGGTGCGGCGGCTCTCGAAGCGGCGCTCGCGGCCGGTCAGCGGGTCGGTGAACTCGACGACGGAGGAGAGCAGTTGGAGCGGCCGGCGGAAGTCGTCCGGGGCCGGTTCGGGCAGCACCACCGGGTAGACCGGGTCGCCGAGGATCGGCACGCCGAGCCCGCACATGTGCAGCCGTAGCTGGTGGGTGCGTCCGCTGAGCGGGCGGAGACGGTAACGGGCGAGGCCGTCGCGGTGGTCGAGCAAGTCGATCCCGCTCTCGCTGTTCGGCGGGGCGTCGACCTCCCGGGCGGCGATCACGCCCCGTTCCTTGACGATGTGGCTGCGGACGGTGCGGGGCAGGCTCAGCGCCGGGTCGTAGGGCGCGACCGCCTGGTACTCCTTGCGGACCAGCCGGTCGCGGAAGAGGATCTGGTAGGCGCCACGGTCCTCCGGCCGGACCACGAACATGGCCAGGCCGGCGGTGAGCCGGTCGAGCCGGTGGGCGGGGCTGAGCGCGGGCAGGTCCAGGGTGTGCCGCAGCCGGGACAGCGCCGTCTCGACGACGTGCCTGCCGCGCGGGGTGGTGGCCAGGAAGTGCGGCTTGTCGACGACGACCAGGTGCTCGTCCCGGTGCAGCACCTCCAGCTCGAACGGGACGCGGACCTCGTCCGGCAGGTCCCGGTGGAACCACAGGTGCGCGCCGGGCCGGAAAGGCGCGTCGGGTGCGACCGGCCCGTCCTCGCCGACGATCTCCCGCCCGTGCAACGCGGCGTCGATCCGCTCGGCCGCCACGGTGGGCAGCCGCTCGACCAGGTGGGCGCGAACGGTCGGCCAGGGGCCCTCGGCCGGGAGCCGCAGGTGCACCGGGTCCACGCCGTTGCGCTGCAGGAGGGGGGAGGCCGGGCGGCGGCTCTTGCGTCTCATCTCGCGGCCCAGCCTAGTCGGGCACGCCCGGCCGTCTTCGTCCGAGGTGCCGCCTGCGGGGGCGCGGACCAGAGTGGACCTCAGGCCCGCTCAGCCCTGGAGGACGCGTGACCGCCGACGACGGCCCGGCCGCTGTGCCCCCGCTGCACCTGCCGCGACGCACCCGGCTGCTCCTGTACGGCGCCTTCGCGCTGCTGGCCGGCGCCATCGTGGCCGATCTGGCGACCGGCCCCGGCACGACGCTCTCCCCCGTCCTCGCGGTGGCGCCGGTGCTGGCCGGAGCGACCACCCGGACGGCCCGGTTGCCGCTGATCGCCGGGGGGATCGCCATCCTCGCGGTCGGGCTGCTGGAGTCCACCAACACCGATCTGCCGACCGGGGTGCACGTCACCGCGCTGATCACGGTGCTCGCCGCGACGTTGGCCAGCGCCGCCAACGTCTTCCTGGTGGCGGCCCGGGAACGGGAGCTGTTCCGGGTCCGAACGGTGGCCGAGGCGGCGCAGCGGGCCCTGCTGCGCCCGCCGCCGGAGCGGATCGGGCAGCTGCGGGTGGCCGTGCGGTACGTCGCGGCGGCGGCCGAGGCACGGATCGGCGGGGACCTGTACGCCGTCGTCGAGACCCCCTTCGGCGTGCGGATCCTGCTCGGCGACGTGCAGGGGCACGGGCTGCCGGCGGTGGAGACGGCGGCGGACGTGCTGGGCGTGTTCCGGGAGGCGGCGCGGACCGAGCCCGACCTCACCCGACTGGCGGAGCGGCTGGACGCGGCGCTCACCGCACGGTCGGAGGACGGGCGGTTCACCACCGCGCTGCTGCTGGACGTGGCGCCTGACCGGGGGGCGGTGACGACCGTGAACTGCGGCCACCCCCACCCGCTGCTGCGCCGCGGGGACAGGGTGAGCGATCTGGAGCCGCCCTTCCCGGCACCGCCGCTGGGCCTGCTCGGGCTGGCCGGCGGCGGCTATCCGGCGGGCCGCTTCGAGCCGCGGCTCGGCGACCTGCTGCTCCTGCACACTGACGGCGTGTCCGAGGCCCGGGACGCCGAGGGCCGGTTCTACCCGCTGGCGGAGCGGCTGCCCGGCCTGCCTGCGGGGAGCCCGGAGGACCTGCTGGACGCCCTGCTCGCGGACGTCCGCGGCTGGGTCGGAGAGGCCGGGCTGGCCGACGACGCGGCACTGCTGGCGCTGCTCTGGGACCACTGAGGCCCCCGCGCCGGCAGCGCACGACGGCCGAGGCTGGATCGTCAGTGCCGTGTGCGAGGCTTCACGCACGGTCGACGGATGCCGACGGTGCGTGCCGGCCGTGCGTACGGACGGACCGACGAGGGGAACTGTCATGGGTGCGGTGGCGAGCGGATCGTTCGAGCTGACGGCGTTCGAGCCGGTGGAGACGGAGGAGCGCGAGGGCGCCGCCTTCGCGCGGGTCAGCATCGCCAAGACCTTCACCGGCGGGCTGAGCGGGCGCAGCGAGGTGCGGATGCTGTCCGTCGGCGACGCGTCGGGCGGGCCCGCCTCGTACGTCGCGGTGGAGCACGTGACGGGTGAACTGGACGGGCGGGCCGGGTCGTTCGTGCTCCAGCACGCGGCCTGGGACACCACCGGGGTGACGATACGCGTGGTGCCGGGCACGGGGGCGGGCGAGCTGGCCGGGATCACCGGCGAGTTCCGGCTGGCCGTCGACGAGTCCGGCGCCCACACCTACGTGCTGGAGTACGAGCTGGGCTGACGTCCGCCGCGGCGGGCGGCCGGTGGCTCACGGCACCGGCTGGGTCGCCTCCAGACGCTGGATGGCCGTCCGGACGGCCGTCGTGAAGCTCCAGAACAGCGGGAGCGTGCTGGCCCCCGCGTCGGCCCGGGTGTGCCTGCCCGGGGTGAACATCGCGGTCCGCAGTTCGGCGGTCAGCTCCAGCTGGGCGCCCATGCGGAGCAGGCTGCGGTTGCAGATGTTCTCCGGGTCGGTGCCGGCGAACTCCTCCCCGCCGGAGACGTTCACGGCCCGGATGCCCGCCGCGGCGAACTCCTCCATCAGGTACTGGCGGAGGCCGGAGTTCAGGCCGCCGACCAGCACCGCCCGGGCACCGGCCTCCAGTCCGGCCGTGGCGGTGGTGCAGCCGTGCAGCGACAGCACGTTGAGGCTGTCGGAGCACATCGCGCGGACCACGGTGTCGTCGCAGTGGTTCGAGGTGACGTGCAGCGCGCGGTTGTCGGAGGAGCGCAGGCCCTCGAACATCCAGTAGTCGTACACCGGCCCGGCGGCCGGCGTCGGGGTGAGGTCGGCGGGGTGGTGGCCCGCGACGGCCAGGCACAGTTCTGAGGTGCCGCTCTCGATGCCGCCGCCGTGCGGGGCGATGACGGTGGTGCGGACGGAGGCCGTAGGGCTCCGGGGGCTCCGGTCGTCGACCGGCTGCCGGCGGTGGCGGCGGCCGTAGTCCACGCCCTCGACCAGGGCCGGGTCGGCGTAGAGGGCCGTGTTGGAGGGGTGGAGGTCGGCGGCGATCAGGGTACGGCGGTTGATCACGATCGGAACCATGGCAGGAGGTGGGGACGTACGGGACAGGGAGACGAGGAGCCGAAGCGACGGCGAGGCCACGACCGGGTGCGCGCCCTGCGGAGCGGCGTCGGCCTGATCGTGTGACACCGGCTCGACGGACGCGCGCCGCGCCGACAGGCACATCTCCACGCTGCCACGATGATGCGATCAGTGCACGATCAGCCTCGGAGGGTGGCGCATGCCCGGTACAGCAACGGCCCGAACGGCAACGGCCCGGACGGTGACGGCCCGGACACCGATGACGGTCGAGGAGGTGGTCGACCGGCTGCGGGAGATCGCGGCCGCCCTGCCCCTCGCGGACGGGGTGGCGGTCTTCAACCGGCTCTACCTCACCGTCACCGAGGCGGTCCGCGACCGGCTCGCGGGCGGGTGCTTCGCCGACCCGCCGGCGATGGCCGAGCTCGACACCGTGTTCGCCGGACGGTACCTGCTGGCCGTGGCCGCCGACGCGGCCGGGCAGGAGCCGCCCGCCTGCTGGCGGCCGCTGTTCGCGCTGCGCGCCCACCCGGGCGTGCACCCGCTGCAGTTCGCGCTGGCCGGGATGAGCGCCCACATCCAGCACGACCTGCCGCTGGCGGTGGTGGACCTCTGCCGTCGCCGGGGCTGCGAGCCCGCCGACGTCGAACGGGACTACCACCGGATCAACGGCGTGCTCGCCGAGGTGGAGTCGGTCGTCCGGGAGCAGCTGCTGCCCGGGCCCGAGCTGCTGGACCGCGCCGAGCCGCTGACCCACCTGCTGGGAACCTGGTCGGTCGAGGCCGCCCGGGAGGGCGCCTGGTCCGCCGTCCTGGCGCTCTGGGAGCTGCGCGGGCTCCCGGTCGCCGCCCGGGCCTTCACTGCGGCACTGGACGGCTCGGTCGGTCTGCTCGGCCACGCCCTGCTGCTGCCGTTGGTGCCGTACGAGCACTGCGACGGGAGCGCCGGGCAGGACGGGCAGCGCGGACGGAGCGACGACGCCCCCGACACGGCCGCGGCCGCCGGGCTCCCCGAAGCGAGGAACCGGGCGGCCGCCGGGACGGGCGCGGGCGATCAGGCCCAGCTGGAGTGCAGCGGCTTGCCCTCGGCGTAGCCCGCCGCGCTCTGGATGCCCACGATCGCCTTCTCGTGGAACTCCTCCAGGGTGTTGGCGCCCGCGTACGTGCAGGAGCTGCGCACACCGGCCACGATCGAGTCGATCAGGTCCTCCACGCCCGGGCGGGCCGGGTCGAGGAACATCCGGGAGTGCGAGATGCCCTCCTCGAACAGGGCCTTGCGGGCCCGGTCGTACGAGGAGTCCTGGGCGGTACGGTTGCTCACGGCGCGGGCCGAGGCCATGCCGAAGCTCTCCTTGTACTGGCGGCCGTCGGCGGTGGTCTGCAGGTCGCCCGGGGACTCGTACGTCCCGGCGAACCAGGAGCCGATCATCACGTTGGAGGCGCCGGCGGCCAGCGCCATGGCGACGTCGCGCGGGTGGCGCACGCCGCCGTCGGCCCAGACGTGCTTGCCGAGCCGGCGGGCCTCGGCGGCGCACTCCAGGACGGCGGAGAACTGGGGGCGGCCGACGCCGGTCATCATCCGGGTGGTGCACATGGCGCCCGGGCCGACACCGACCTTGAGGATGTCGGCGCCCGCCTCGACCAGGTCGCGGACACCGGCGGCGGAGACCACGTTGCCGGCCACGATCGGGACCTGCGGGTCCAGGCCGCGCACCGCGCGCAGCGCGCTGATCATGCTCTCCTGGTGGCCGTGCGCGGTGTCGACGACCAGCACGTCCGCGCCGGCCTCGATCAGCGCCTTGGCCTTGCCCGCGACGTCGCCGTTGATGCCGACGGTGGCGGCGATCCGCAGCTTGCCGTTCGCGTCCACGGCCGGGGTGTACAGGGTGGCGCGCAGCGCGCCCTTGCGGGTGAGGATGCCGACCAGCTTGCCGTCGCGGTCGACGACCGGGGCGAGCTTGCGGTGGGCCTCGGTGAGCTTGTCGAAGGCCGCGCGCGGGTCGATGTCCTCGTCCAGCACCAGCAGGTCGCGGGACATGATGTCGGCGAGGCCGGTGAAGCGGTCGACGCCCTGGCAGTCGGACTCGGTGACCACACCGACCGGCTTGCCGTCCTCGACCACCACGAGGGCGCCGTGGGCGCGCTTGTGCAGCAGCGAGAGCGCCTCGGCGACGGTGGCGCCGGGGGTCAGGGTGATGGCGGTGTCGACCACCAGGTGGCGCTGCTTGACCCAGGAGATGACGTCGGCGATGACCTCGGTCGGGATGTCCTGCGGGATGGCGACCAGACCGCCGCGGCGGGCGACGGTCTCGGCCATCCGGCGGCCGGCGATGGCGGTCATGTTGGCGACGACCAGCGGGATGGTGGTGCCGGTGCCGTCGTTCGAGGAGAGGTCGACGCCCTGCCGGGAGCCCACGGCGGAACGGCTCGGGACCATGAAGACGTCGTCGTACGTCAGGTCGTACGAGGGCTTGAGGTCGTTCAGGAAACGCATGAATGGGCTCTCTGGCTGGGAGAAATTACACCTCGGGTGCGGGTGCGGCAGGGCCGCCGGGGCGCACTCGGGCGCCCTGCACCCAGCATTCGATTCTCCGTGAGGGCGGGGTCAAAAGCCAGTTCGACGAGCATTGCTGGGGGTGTGCACAAACCATGATCAGTGCTCCGCGCGTAGACATGGACGATCCTCCAAGCCCCTGTCCCTGCCCCACCTCCCGCCCTCCCCACGTCGGCCTTTCGCCCGGGCCCGGGCCGCTCCCGTAGCATTCACGCGGTAACGGCGAGGCGAGTGGGAAAGCGGCAGCGGGCGTGAGCATCGAGCAGATGGACATCGAGCAGGGTCTAGGCGAGGAGGAGATCGACTACGGTCCCGGCCTCGACCCCGAGCGGCTGCGGCTCTGCCTGGAGGTGCTCGCGGAGCTCGACGGGCTGCACGTCGACCACCCGGACGCGATCACCGTCCGCAAGGCCGTCGGCGGCATATTCCGGACCCTCAAGCAGCGCCGCCGCCAGGAGACCCGGGCCCGCAAGACGGCCAACGACCGGGCGGTCACCGCCCGCACCGCCACCGGCGCCCCGTCCCGGATCGACGACGAGACGGCCGGCGCCTTCGGCCTCACCACCGTCACCACCACCGAGATCGCCGGCATCCTGGAGCGGCCGCGCTCCTGCTACATCTGCAAGACCCGCTACGTCGAGGTCGACGCCTTCTACCACAACCTGTGCCAGAGGTGCGCCGCCCTGAACCGGTCCCGCCGGGACGCCCGGGCCGACCTCACCGGCAAGCGCGCGCTGCTGACCGGCGGCCGGGCCAAGATCGGGATGTACATCGCGCTGATGCTGCTGCGCGACGGCGCCCACACCACCATCACCACCCGGTTCCCCAACGACGCGATCCGCCGCTTCAAGGCGATGCCGGACAGCGCCGAGTGGATCCACCGCCTCAAGATCGTCGGCATCGACCTGCGCGACCCGGCCCAGGTGATGGCCTTGGCGGACGAGGTCGCCGCAGACGGCCCGCTGGACATTCTGATCAACAACGCCGCGCAGACCGTCCGCCGCCCGCCGGAGTCCTACCGCGAGCTGGTCAACGCCGAGTCCGCACCGCTGCCGGCCGGCGAGCTGCCGCAGGCCACCACGATCGGCCGCTTCAACAGCGGCAGCGTCGACCTGCCCGCGCTCCCCCACCAGACGAGCGGCGGCGAGCAGCGGCTGGCCGCCGAGGACGTCACCTCGCTCGCCCTGGTCACCGGCTCCGCCACCCCGGCCCGGATCGAGGCCGGCACCGCGATCGACGCCGGCGGCCTGGTGCCCGACCTCGCGCCCACCAACAGCTGGGTGCAGACCGTGAGCGAGGTCGGCCCGGTCGAGCTGCTGGAGGTCCAACTCTGCAACTCCACCGCGCCGTTCATCCTGATCAGCCGGCTGCGCCCGGCGATGGCGGCCTCCGCGTCGCGCCGCAAGTACGTTGTCAACGTCTCCGCGATGGAGGGCGTGTTCCAGCGCGGCTACAAGGGCGCCGGCCACCCCCACACCAACATGGCCAAGGCCGCGCTCAACATGCTGACCCGCACCAGCGCGCAGGAGATGTTCGAGTCCGACGGCATCCTGATGACCGCCGTTGACACCGGCTGGATCACCGACGAGCGGCCACACCCGGACAAGATGCGCCTGGCCGACGAGGGCTTCCACGCCCCGCTCGACCTGGTCGACGGCGCGGCCCGGGTGTACGACCCGATCGTGCGCGGTGAGGCGGGCGAGGACCTCTACGGCTGCTTCCTCAAGGACTACGAGCGCGGCAACTGGTGACCACCCGAAGGAGATGACGGCGAAGTGACCACCGCACCGATGCTCGGCGCAGGGATCATCGTGCCCACCGGGGACGGCCGGGTGCTGATCGGCCGCCGCACCACGGCCGGCGAGCCGCCGACCTGGAGCCTTCCCGGCGGCAAGGTCGACCGGGGCGAGTCCTTCGAGCGGACCGCGGCCCGTGAACTCGCCGAGGAGACCGGGATCGTGCTGCCCGCCGAGGCGATGCGGGTGCTCGCCGTGCACCTGGACCACGAGCTCGGTCGGCCCCGGCTGACCGCCGCCGTGCTGGCGCCGCCGAGTCTGGCCGAGGCGGTGGCCACCGAGCCGCACGCCTGCGCCGGCTGGGAGCGCTTCCCGGTGGACGCCCTGCCGGAGCCGATGTTCTACCCGTCCGCGCTGGTCCTCGGCAGCTGGCTGCCGGGGCTGGACGGCGTGCGGCGGGAGGGGACGCACGGCTACCCCGTCGCCCGCTGATCCACGGGCGACGGGGCGACGGGCGGCCGACTCCCGGTAGGGGCTCAGCCGTTGCGGGCCGACTCCGGCCCGGTGATCCGCCCCGGCAGCGGCGGGGTCGAGGCGATGATCCCGAGCGAGGCGGCCAGCCCGAAGCCGACCGGTCCGTAGTACGTCAGGTCCGGCGACACCAGGTCGTGTCGTATCCCATCTGCGCCTTGAGGAACATCGCCGCCGCGGCGAAGCCCGTCCCGATCGCGAGCGCCGACACCGCCAGCAGCGGCGACGCGCTCTCCAGTCCGACCACCCTGCGTAGCACGCTGACCCGGTGAGGCGTCAACTCGCGGCGAGGGGCGGGCAGGAGGCGGCCGCACGACCGCCCCCTGCTCCGCACCACCGGCCGGAACCCCCACGGTCCGGCCGGGCCGATGCCGCGCCCAGGCACGGGGGCGCCGCCGGACCCAGCCTGCCCGGCCGGCGGGCGGCTGCCGAGGGCCGAACGTCCCGGGTGACCGGGTCCGGCGGTGCTACGAACGCGCACCACTCTTGTGCGAGGGGGCGATCGGGTGGAAATTGGGTGACGAAACCCCGTACGCGCTCGCGTCCTTGAGGAGACATCAGCGTGTCCAGCCCACCCCGCCCGGCCAGGCCCGCGTCGCTCCCGCGGCGAACCGGTCGCCGGCTGCGGCGGGCCTTCGGTGCCCGGCACGAACCGTTGGCCCGCCCCGTCGACCGGTCCCGCGCCCGCGCCTGGCTGCTCGCCGTCCTCGGCGGCTTCCTCGCCACCGCCCTCGCCGTCTGCGGCGCGCTGCTGCTCTACCGCGCCACCGCGCCGCAGGCCGACACCGACCGCGCCCGGCTGCACCAGGTCGACGCCGTGGTGACGGCGGCCGCCGAACACGGTGTCGCCACCGGCAGCCGCTTCTCCGCCGGCTACGGCAGCCGGGTGGACGCCGAGGCCTCCTGGACCTACCCCGGGACCACCCCGCACACCGGCATCGTCCAGGCCCCGCGATCGGCCACCACCGGGACCGTCGTCCCCATCTGGGTCGACCCCGCCGGAAACGCCAGCGCTCCCCCGGTCGAGCGCGCCGCCCTCGCCGTCTCCGCCGCCTGCACCGGCGCCGGTGCGCTCCTCACCCTGCTCGCCGTCCTCGCCTTCGCCCTGCGGCTGCGGCTGAACGTGCTCGACCGCCGCGCCGAGGCCGAGTGGACCGCCGGCTGGGCCCGCCTGGAACCGCTCTGGAGCGGCCGTGCCGGGAACCGCCTGGAGGACTGACGCCCCGGGGCAGGCCCGAGGGCCTGGCTTCGGATTCCCGCCTGCGGGGCGGCGCGCCCTCCGGGCGGACGAGGGGAGTGGGAGGACAGGCCCTAGCGGCGCCGCGTCCAGGCCGGGGCCGGGTTCGGCCCGGCAGCGTGGTGGGTGAGAGCGGCGACGGCGACCAGCAGGGCGAAGGCCAGGGCCAGGGCGGCGGGGACGGAGGCACGGAGGACGAGGACGGCACCCAGGAGGGCGCCGGCGAACATCCAGAACGCCGAAGCCAGGCGGCGGGAGCCGGTGAGGTCCGCGGCCAGGGCGGTGATGGTCATGGTGAGCACGGTGGTGGTGAGGTCGGGGACCTTGAGCGAGCGGACCACCGCGTTCTGCCCGCCCATGGCGAGGGCGAGCAGCCCGATCAGGGTGTAGCGGGCCGTCTCGGAGCTGTGGCCGACCGCGGCCGCCAGGAGGAAACTCACGGCGACGAACACCGACTGGACGGCGACGGCGACGGTCAGCAGGCGCCCGCGGTGGCCGGGCAGGTGCCGGGAGAGGTGGCCGCCGGCCAGGGCGCCGAGCAGGAAGGCGGCGAGGGCGGCCAGCGAGGCGGTGGCGGACAGGCCGGGGGCGCCGGCCAGGGCGAAGCCGAGGAACACCACGTTGCCGGTCATGTTGGCGACGAAGACGTGCCCGAGCGTCAGGTAGCTGACCGCGTCCACCACTCCGGTGACCACGGTCAGCACCAGCAGCATCGGCACCAGCGGCCCGTGCTCGGGGTCGACTTTCGGCATCGGGCCTCCCGGAGGGTTCGTGTGACGGTCTTTCCGTTCTACACCGAAGGGGCTTCAGGCCAGTGCCGGGTTTCCCGGCTCGTCCGACCCGTCGTCCAGGTGCCAGTGGAGGTCCCGCACGCCGGGCTCCAGGGACAGCCGGGTGACGACCTGTTCGAGGGCCGGGGCGACCTGGCCGCCGATCGCCACGGTGGCCCGCAGGCTGGTGGCGTCGCCCTGGTCGCTGCGGCGGGCGCGCAGGCCGGTGGGGGCGAGGCCGGAGGCGGTCAGGGCCTGGAGCAGCAGGGCGCGGATGTGGGTCTCGGACTTGCGGTCGCACTCCAGGTGGACGGTGGCCCGGGAGGTGGAGTCCGGGTCGCTGCCGGACTGCGGAGCCCGGTCGAGCAGCCGCCCGGCCGGGCGCAGCACCAGGTGGACGGCGAGCACGGCGAGGGTGCCGAGGACGGCGAGGTCCGGTTTGCCGGAGGCGGCCAGCACCCCGACGGCGGCCGAGCACCACAGGGTGGCGGCGGTGTTGAGGCCGCGCACGCCGGCGCCGTCGCGCAGGATGACGCCACCACCGAGGAAGCCGATGCCGGAGACGACGTAGGAGGCGACCCGGGTGGGGCTGCCGGCGTCGCCGACGGCCTCGCTGTACAGGACGAACAGGGTGGCCCCGGCGGCGACCAGGGCGTTGGTGCGCAGACCGGCCATCCGGGCGCGCCACTGGCGCTCGACGCCGATCAGCGCGCCGCAGGCGACGCCGGTGGCGAGCCGGACCAGGAACTCGACGGTGGTCAGGGTGTGCACGACGGCACCTCCTCCAGGGGGATCCGCTGACATCGCGGGCGTCGCGGAACTCGCGAAGTCGCGGGGCAAGCGGGCAGACGCGGGCAACGCGGGGAACACGGGCAAAGGGAACGGACGGGGGGCGAGCCGCTGCTCACCACCCGTCCGTACGGGCTGCGACCGGTGGCTCAGTGGTTCAGCGCGGTCTGCACGATCTTGATGATGACCATGACCATCGCGATCAGCAGGTAGGCGCGCAGGGCCCCCATGCCGACCTTGCGGGCGGTGGACATCACCGGACGGCTCAGCGTCTCCAGCGGGGGCATCCGCCAGTCCTCGCGGCCGGTGCGGTCGATCGGGTCCTCCTTGGTGCCCCGCCGTCCGAAGGTGAAGAAGTACCCGGCGACCAGCACGCCCGCGACCCCGCAGCCGGTCATGATCCACAGGATCGCGCCGGAGCTGATGTCCGGCCAGACCACCGAGGCGGTGAGGATCAGCGAGAGCATCACCAGCACGCCGACCACCGTCGAGGTGAAGGCGTTGGTCCTCGGCCCGTTCACCCACGGGCCGAGGACGGCCCTGTCGTTGCAGAGCAGCAGCAGGAAGACGGTGGCGGAGGGCAGCAGCACCCCGGCCAGCACCTGGACGAACTGGGTGATCAGGCCCTGGGTGTAGCCGTTGGACAGCAGGGTGATCGCCGCCGCGACCACCACCAGGCCCGCGTACACCGCGTAGAAGCCCTTGGCGCCCTTGACGCCGCGGTGCAGGGAGTGCTTGATGCCGAACACGTCGCCGATGGCGTAGGCGGTCGAGAGGGAGACCGCGAAGGCGCCGATGATCGAGGCGTCCAGCAGGGCGACGGCGAACAGCACGCCCGCCAGGTGTCCGGCCTTGTCCTCGATGCCCTTGGCCACGGCGGCGGTGTCGGAGAACTGCCCGAAGCCGTCGGTGCCCGCGAAGGCCGCCGCCGTGAGGCCGATCAGCGCGGCCGCGCCGACGATGACCACGACGATCCCGATCCACAGGTCGACCTTCTCGTACTTCATGAAACGCGGGGTGATCCGCTTGTCGATGACGTACGACTGCTGGAAGAACAGCTGCCAGGGGGCGACGGTGGTGCCGACGATCGAGATGATGACCAGCATCACGGCGGCCAGCTGGCCGGCGCCGCCCGGCATGGTCGGCGTCACGAAGTCGTGGGCCATCTGCGAGGTCCTGGGGTGGACCATGAAGTAGATCGGCACCAGCAGCAGCGAGCCGACGCACAGTGTGATGGCCACGCGCTCGAAGCGCTGGAAGGAGCCGGTGAAGGCCGAGGCGATGATGATCGCCGCCGCCAGCACCACCGAGACGACCTTCGGCAGGCCCAGGTACCCGGCCGCCATGGTGACGCCGATGAACTCGGTGACCAGGGTGAGGGCGTTGAGCAGGAAGAGGTCGATGACGCTGAACGCGCCCCAGAACCTGCCGAAGCGCTCCAGGATCAGGCGGGCGTGGCCGACACCGGTGACGGCGCCCAGGCGCAGCACCATCTCCTGGTTGACGTACAGCACCGGGATCAGCATCAGCAGGGTCCACAGCAGGCGGGTGCCGTAGTTCTGCCCGGCCTGGCCGTAGGTGGAGAAGGCGCCGGCGTCGTTGTCGCCGACCATCACGATCAGGCCGGGGCCGACGATCGCCAGCAGGGTCTTGAGCCGGGCGGAGAGCCCGCTGCGGGGGGTGGTGTCGTCGAGCCGGATGGTGCCGAGCGCGCCCTTGATGTCCCCGACGTGGGCGTCGTCGAGCACGGCGGACTGGGCGGCGGGAACGGTGGGGACGGTGGGAACCTTCGGGTCCAGCATCACATTGGTCATGGCGGGGCCTCCCTGCCCTCTTCCTTGAGAGGGCGACAGGGGGCACGCAGCAGCGATCCTCCCCGCGGGCGCACGACGCCCGCTCCGTACGGCGACGCTGAGCGGCGGCGGCCGTGCGGGCATGACGAAGCGTCAGGCGGCTTGCGTCCGGGCATGGTCGAGCGCAGGACGAAGCGCCGGGTGAACGCGCAGGGGAGGTTGTTACCGCGTGCCGGAGGTGTTCGAGAGCATGCGGGGGTAGGGGCTACTGTGGCCCGGACTATTGCAGTCCATTTCTCCGCCTCCTCCCGGTCGGGGGCGCACCGACTGTGCGCCGCGTCGCGACACGGCAAGGAGCACACCGGTCGACGATGGACCGGTACACCCCAACTCGTCAGAGCTTTGGCACTCCACGGCGTGTCCAGCCGGATCGGCCGGAAGCCACTTGGGGTCAACCCTTAACTCGGGAAGACCTGTCCTGAACCTGGGCGTCTCTCGACGTCGTCGGGTCAGTGGCCTGTGTCCGTGAAGACGCCTCACCGAACGAGGTGCCTTTTCAAACCTCGAAAAGCATAGACCCGCCGCGACCACCGCACGTCACCTTTTCGACTGATCTTCGACAGCTTTGTAGAACCTTGACCAACCCCGGCCGGCTTGTGCACCCGCTCACGACATATATAGTTCACCGACATATGCAGCTGAACAGCTCACGAGGGGGAACTGTGTCCCACATCGATCCGAGTCGGCCCGCACCCGTCCTGCGGCTGTCCGGGGTCTCCCGGGTGCACGGGCGCGGCGCCGCCGAGGTGCACGCCCTGCGCAGGGTCGACCTGACCGTCCACGCGGGCGAGTTCGTCGCCGTGATGGGACCGTCCGGCTCCGGGAAGTCGACCCTGCTGACGCTGGCCGGCGGGCTGGACCTGCCCAGCGACGGCCAGGTGCTGGTCGAGGGCGTGGCCCTCGGCGGCCTCGGCCGGGGCCGGCTCGCCGACCTGCGGCGGCGCTCCGTCGGGTACGTCTTCCAGGACTACAACCTGATCCCGGCGCTCACGGCCGCCGAGAACGTCGCGCTGCCCCGCGAACTCGACGGCGTCTCCGGCCGCACCGCCCGCCGCGAGGCCCTGGCCGCCCTGGACGAGCTGGGCATCGGCGAGCTCGCCGACCGGTTCCCCGACGACATGTCCGGCGGCCAGCAGCAGCGCGTCGCCATCGCCCGCGCCCTGATCGGCGAGCGCCGGCTCGTCCTCGCCGACGAGCCGGCCGGCGCGCTGGACTCGGCCACCGGTGACGCCGTGCTCGCCGTGCTGCGCGCCCGCTGCGACGCCGGGGCCGCCGCCATGATGGTCACCCACGAGGCCTCGCACGCCGGCTGGGCGGACCGGGTGGTCCACCTGCGGGACGGCGCGATCGCCTCGGAGAGCACCGGGCGCCGCTCCGGCGGCTGCCGGGCCGCCGTCCACCGGCCCAACCACCAAGGCGAGGTGGCCCGGTGAGGGTCGGGGCGTGGAAGGTCGCGCTGCGGCTCGCCCGGCGCGACGCGCTGCGGGCCAGGGGGCGCAGCGCCCTGATCCTGGCCATGGTGGCACTGCCCGTCCTCGGGGTCACCGGTGCCGACGTCGTCCACCGCAGCGGTCAACTGACCCCGGCCGAACGGGTCGAGCGGGTGGTGGGCAACGCGGACGCGCTGGTCACCGCGCTCAGCCCGGGCCAGAGCGTCGAACAGGCCCCGGTCGCCGAAGACGGCGCCTTCGCCGTCCAGCCCCGCCCGGGCCAGCAGCCGACGCCCGAGCAGCTGAAGGCCGCGGGCACCGATCCGGCCGCCCTGGTCACTTCACTGCTGCCGCCCGGCAGCATCCTCACCCCCGCCCGGACCGGTCCGGAGACCGGCGCGAGCTCGCCCGAGGGGCTGGTCCGCACCCTGACGGCCGAGGCCGACCTCGGCGACCCGGTCTGGCGCGGCCGACTGGACGTGGTCAAGGGCCGTACCCCGAGCGCGCCGCACGAACTGGCCGTCACCCGGGCCTTCCTGGACCACGCCGGGCTCTCCCTCGGCGGCACCACCGCCGTTCAGGGACTGGAAGGGACCACCTTCACCATCACCGGTGTGGTGGAGCACCCCGACGAGCTAGGCCGTGTCGAACTCGTCGCCAGGCCGGGCGAGTTGCTCGACCAGCTGGCCGCCGCCGCGGATCCCGGACGCCCCGCCGCCGAGCGGGCGCAGGGCGGCCGCACGTCCTGGCTGGTGCACCTGCCGGGCGGGGCCGCCCTCGACTGGGCGAAGGTCCAGCAGTTCAACGCCCACGGCTACACCCTCACCGCACGCTCGGTCGCGCTCGACCCGCCGCCGTACGGAGCCGTCCCCTACTTCCGGGACTCCACCTCCTACCGCGACCCGGCCATCGGCAACAGCACCAGGGTCGTGGTCGCCACCGTCACCGGGATGGCGCTGCTGGAGGTCGCCCTGCTCGCCGGGCCGGCCTTCGCGGTCGGGGCCCGGCGCTCCCGCCGCCAGCTCGCCCTGCTGGGCGCGGCCGGCGGCCGGCGCTCGCACATCGGGGCGGTGGTGCTCGGCGGCGGACTGGTGCTCGGCCTGGTCGGCGCGGCGCTCGGCGTGGCCGTCGGCACCGCACTGGTCGCGGCGCTGCGGCCGGTGATCGAGGAGGTCGGCGGCGCGCGCTTCGGCCACTTCGCACTGCCGGTGCCCGACCTGCTGGCGATCGCCGGGATCGGCCTGCTCACCGCGCTGCTGGCGGCCGCGCTGCCGGCCTGGCAGGCCGCCCGGCGCGGCGTCACCGCCGGGCTCACCGGGCGGGACGCCGTCCGGACGCCCAACCGCCTGGTCACCCTGCTCGGCGTGGCGCTGATCCTCGGCGGCGGCGCGATCGCGATGTACGGCGCCGGCGCCGTACAGCACGGCCTGCCCGTGGTGAGCACCTACGACACCCGGACGCTCACCGTGCTCGGCGGCTCGATCACCGCCGAACTCGGCCTGCTCGCCTGCACCCCGGTGCTGGTCGCCCTGTTCGGCCGGTTCGCCGGACGGCTGCCTCTCGGCCCCCGGCTGGCACTGCGGGACTCCGCCCGCAACCGCTCGCGCACCGCACCGGCCGTCGCCGCGGTGATGGCCGCGGTGGCCGGAGCCGTCGCCATCGGGGTGTACAGCACCAGCACCGACGCCGAGAACCGGCGCGACTACCGACCGCAGGCTCCGTACGGCGCCGTCCAGCTGATCAGCCACGACGACGGGCCGAAGGCCGACCGGCTGCCGGCCGAGGTGGAGAAGCAGCTGACCGGGCTCGGCGGGCGCGCCGACGTCGGCCAGCTGGTCTACCGGTTCTGCGACAACTGCTCCAGCACCGTCGTGCTCAAGGGCCCGGCGGAACCGCGCCGGCTGGCCGATCTGCCGCATGTCGCCACCGGAGACGTCTCCGTGCTGCACAACCTGTTCGACGTTCGCGACCCGGAAGCCGAACGCGCCCTGGCGGCAGGGAAGCTGCTGGTCTTCGACCGCTCGCTGATCGGTGCCGACGGCAGGGCCGTGATGCTGCTGCGCGGGGGCGGCGGTGCGCCGCTGCAGCCCGGGCAGATCCCCGAGCCCGACCTCCGGGAAGTCCCGGTGGACGCGGTGCTGGTCGACGACCCCGACGCGGCCCGCTTCGCCCAGGGCCTGATGCCGACCGGCGCGCTGGCCGGGCTCGGCCTCGGCTCGGCGCCCCAGGGTTCGGTGTGGCGGCCCACCACCCCGCCCGACCGCACGGCGCAGCAGCGGGCCGCGGCCGCCGCCGTCCGGCTGGACCACCATGCCGAGCTGACCGTCGAGCGCGGCTACCGGCCCAAGAGCGACGCGATCACCCTCGCCCTCACCGGCTTCGCCGGACTGGTCGTGCTCGGCGCGGCCGGGATCGCCACCGGGCTCGCGGCCGCCGACTCCCGGCAGGACCAGGCCACCCTGGCGGCCGTCGGCGCACCGCCGCGGATCCGCCGGACCATGGCGGGCCTGCAGTGCGCGCTGATCGCCCTGCTCGGGGCGGTGCTCGGGGCGGCCAACGGATTCGTCCCGGCAGTGGGGCTGCTGAAGTCCCGGGCCGGCGGGATCGGTTCGCAGCCGGCCCTGATCGCCGCGCCCTGGGGGGAACTGCTGCTGGTCGTGCTGGTGCTGCCGGTGGTGGCGGGGCTGCTCGCGGCGCTGTTCACCCGCTCGCGGGTGGCGCTGGGGCGGCGGCTGTCCTGACCACCGTTTGAGCACGTCAGGCACTCCTTGAACACCGGGCGAGCACCACCGGCCGGACTCCCTGGGCGCCCGTTCCCGTCACCCGGGGGCGGGCGCCCGGCGCTCGCCGTAGCATGGGCCGCGTTCCAGCGGGCGAAGGGCGCCGGCGAACGGTTCGGCGAGGGAGACGAGGGCGGTGCTACGGGGTTTCGGCGATCTCGAAGCCGAGATCATGGACCGGCTCTGGTCCTGGGGCCGTCCGGCCACGGTACGCGAGGTGGTCGACGACCTCCAGCAGCAGCGGGCGGTCGCGTACACCACCGTCACCACCGTCGCCGACATCCTGCACACCAAGGGCTGGCTGCGCCGGGACAAGGTCGGCCGCGCCTGGGTGTACGAGCCGACCTGCACGCGGGAGGCGTACACCGCCCAGCTGATGCACCAGGCGCTGGAGACCAGCCCGGACCGGGCCGGCGCGCTGCTGCACTTCGTCGACCGGATCAGCGGGGACGAGGCGTCCGCGCTGCTCGCCGCCCTCGAACAGGTGAAGGCCCGGGACTCAGAGTGACGCTCGCCCTGCTCGGGCTCCACCTGGCGGTGACCGGCGTGCTGCTGCCCCGCCGGCTGGCGGGCTCCGCCCGGCTCCAGGCCCGGCCGGCTCTCGGCGCGGCCCTGTGGCTGGCGCTGATGACCTCCTTCACCGTCGCCCTGGTGCTCACCGGGCACCACGCCGTCGAGCCCGCCGCGCACGAGCCGGCCGGGCTGATCGGGCTGCTACCCCACCTCGAACCGACCGGGCCGGTGCTGCCCCACACCCACGACTGGTGGCTGCTGGCCACCGCCGGAGCGGTGCTCGCCGCGCTGGTGGCCGCCGTCGGCGTCCGGGCCGGACGGGCCCGGCGGCGACACCGGGCGGTGCTGGACGTGGTCGCCGTACGGGACCGGCGCTGGGGCGCGCTCGTACTGGAGCACGCCCACCCCACCGTCTACTGCCTGCCCGGGCGCCGCTCCCGGGTCGTGCTGTCGCGCGGGGCGCTGAGGCTGTTGGACGAGCGGCAGCTGGCCGCGGCCGTCGCCCACGAGCACGGGCACATCCGCGGCCGCCACCACCTCTTCCGGCTGCCCGCAGACACCTTCGCCCTGCTGTTCGGGCCGCTGCCGCTGGCCCGGCTCGGGCGCGCGGAGGTGGCGCTACTGCTGGAGATGGCGGCGGACGACGCGGTGCTGGCGAAGGTGTCCCGGGGTGAACTGGCCTCGGCGCTCTGCGCGTTGGCCACTTCGGGGGCGACTCCGGACGGGACGCTCGCGGTCGCCTCCACCGGGGTGCTCGCCAGGGTCCGCCGGCTGGCCCGGCCGGGCACCGGCCGACGGCGCCGACTGGCCTGGTGGCTCGGCCTGTTGACGCTGCCCGCGCTGCCGTACCTGCTGGCCTGCGCGCCGCACCCGTGAACCGCCCGGCCGGCGCGCGGCCGGCGCGGCCGGCGTCCTCCTGATCGACTCCCTTCCGGCGCCACGTACCTGTCGTGTCGCCGGCTGCCGACTACGGCCGGACGGCACCCATGTACGGCATCGCGGAGATCGGCAGGACCTCGACGTTCTTGCCGGTGCGCGGCGCGTGGATCATCTTGCCGTCGCCGATGTAGATGCCGACGTGGTGGATGTCGCTGTAGAAGAACACCAGGTCGCCGGGCTGGAGGGCGTCGCGGGAGATGCGCGGGCCGTCGTTCCACTGGTCCTGCGACATGCGGGAGATCCTGACGCCGGCCGCCTTGTACGCCTGACTGGTGAGGCCGGAGCAGTCGAAGCTGTCGGGGCCGCTCCTGCTCCAGCCGTACGGCTTGCCGAGCTGGGCCTGGGCGAACGCGATGATGGCGGCGGCGCGGCCGCCGGCGGGCGGGGCGGGGGTGCTCAGGTCCTGGCGGGCCGAGGAGCGGGAGGCACGGTCGGAGGCGGCCGCCTGCTGGGCCTCGGCCCTGGCCTTGTCGGCGGCCTGCTGGGCGTTGACCTTGGCGCGGTCCTCGGCGCTCAGCTTGTTGAGCACGGCCTGCGCCTGGGACAGCTTGGTCTGGATCTGCTGTTTCTTCTCCGCCAGTTCGGTGCCGACCGATTCGAGCTGGGCGAGCGTGGCGGTGGCCTCGGCGCGGTCCTGGTCGAGCTTGCGCTGCTCGTCCTGGGCCTGCTTGAGCAGGGCCGCCTGGCCGTCGGTGACCTGGTTCTGCACCGCGGCGCGCTCCAGGTAGGCGGCCGGGTCGGAGTCGAGCATCAGCTGGACGGACGGGTCGATGCCGTTGTTGCGGTACTGGTCGGCGGCGACCGCGCCGAGCCGGGTCCGCAGCTCGTTCATCGCCTCCTGGCCGCGGGCGACCCTCTCCTGGATCCTGTTGGCCTCACCCTGCAGCTTCTGCTGCTTGTCCTGGAAGCCGTTGTACTGCTCGACGGACTGCTCGGCCTCCTCGTTGAGCTTGTCCACCTGCTCCTTGACGGAGGCGAGGCTCGGGGTCGGCTCGGCGTGGGCGGTGCCGGCGGCGAGCACCGCGCCGCCGGCCATCGCCGTGGTGAGGACCGCCATGCGGGCCCGGCTCGGGGGGCTGGGCTTGCGGCGCTTTCCCATCGCGGTGGGCTCCTTCGAGGGGCTTCGGACGGCGTCGGGGGACGGCGAAGGACGGGCGGAGCCGTACGGGGGATCCGCCCCCGCCCGCCTTCTTCGAAGTAACTTAATAGATGAGTGGCCGGGTTCCGCAATCCCCCTCCCGGCAACCGCGTTGACCTGCCGCCGGGCGGATTCGTGTGCCGGCCCTCTTGACACTCCACGGCCGAAGGAGTGCTAAAGGTTCGCCAAAGCGAGAACAAGCTCACACGCGCCGCCCCTCCTGCGGGCATGCAAACGGGCGCTAACCTGCGCACATGAAGGTCCCGCCCGAAAGGCTCCCCCTCGCCGCCGAGTTCCCGGCCGCGCACCGTGAGCAGTGGCAGCAGCTCGTCGAGGGCGTGCTGCGCAAGTCCGGCGCCCAGCCCGAGGACGGCGCCGCCGCCGAGCAGGCGCTCACCACCGCGCTCCCGGACGGGCTGCGCGCCCGTCCGCTGTACACCGCCGAGGACACCTCGGCCGAGCCCGGATACCCCGGCTTCCCGCCGTTCGTCCGCGGCGCCCGCCCGCAGGGCTCCGCCGTCTCCGGGTGGGACGTACGCCAGCGGCACGCCGACCCGGACCGGCGGCGCACCAACGAGGCCGTGCTGGCCGACCTGGAGCACGGCGTCGGCTCGCTCTGGCTGGAGCTGGGCGGCACCGCCCTGCCGGTCGCCGCCCTGCCCGAGGCGCTCACCGGGGTGTACCTGGACCTGGCCGCCGTCGCACTCGACGCCGGGGCCGAATTCACCGACGCCGCCGAACAGTTGTTCAAGCTGTACGAGGAGCGCGAGGTCTCCCCCGGCTCCGCCGCCGGGAACCTCGGCGCCGACCCGCTCGGCCTCCAGGCCCGCACCGGCGACGGCGACCGCACCGACGCCCTGCTCGCCGAAGCCACCGCGCTGGCCGCCCGCTGCACCGACGGGTACCCGAACGTCCGGGCGCTCACCGTCGACGCCCTGCCGTACCACGAGGCCGGCGCCTCGCCCGCCCAGGAACTGGGCTGCGCGCTCGCCACCGGCGTCGCCTACCTGCGCGCGCTGACCGCCGCCGGGCTGTCCGTGGACGCCGCGCTCGGCCAGCTGGAGTTCCGCTTCGCCGCGGACGCCGACCAGTTCCTGACCATCGCCAAGTTCCGCGCCGCCCGCCGCCTGTGGGCCCGGGTCGCCGAGGTGTCCGGTGCCTCCGCCGAGGCCTCGGCCCAGCGCCAGCACGCCGTCACCTCCACGGTGATGATGACCGCCCGCGACCCGTGGGTGAACATGCTGCGCACCACGGTGGCCTGCCTGGCCGCCGGGGTCGGCGGCGCCGACGCCGTCACCGTGCTGCCCTTCGACAGCGCGCTCGGCCTGCCCGACGCCTTCGCCCGCCGGATCGCCCGCAACACCCAGGCGATCCTGCTGGAGGAGTCCCACCTCGCCCGGGTGATCGACCCGGCCGGCGGCTCCTGGTACGTCGAGCAGCTGGGCGAGGAGCTGGCGCAGGCCGCCTGGGCCTGGTTCCAGGAGATCGAGCGGGCCGGCGGCCAGCAGGCCGCGCTCGGCTCCGGTCTGGTCGGCGAGCGGATCGCCGCGACCTGGGCGGAGCGCTCCGGGAAGCTCGCCAAGCGGCGCGAACCGGTCACCGGCGTCAGCGAGTTCCCGCACCTGGACGAGCAGCCGCTGGTCCGCGAGCCTGCCCCGGCGGCGCCGGGCGGCGGCCTGCCGCGGGTGCGCCGCGCCGAGGCGTACGAGGCGCTGCGGGACCGCTCGGACGCCTTCCTGGCGGAGACCGGCGGCCGCCCGAAGCTGTTCCTGGCCTCGATCGGCACCGCCGCCGCGCACACCGCGCGCACCACCTTCGCCGCCAACCTGTTCCAGGCCGGCGGCCTCGCGACCGTCGCCGCCGAGGGCGTCGACCCGGCCGCGTTCGCGTCGGCCTTCGCCGAGTCCGGTGCCACCGTCGCCTGCCTGTGCTCCAGCGACGCCCTGTACGGCGAGCACGCCGCGGCGGTCGCCGGCGCCCTGAGGGCGGCCGGCGCCCAGCGGGTGCTGCTGGCCGGACGGCTCGCCGAAGTGCCCGCCGGAGTGGACGAGTTCATCTACGCGGGCGGCGACGCGATCGCCGTCCTGACCTCCCTGCTGGACCAGATCGGAGTTGCTCGATGATCCCCGACTTCACCGGAATCGGGCTGGACGGCGGCACCGCCGGGGGTGTCACCGGCGGGTCCGACACCCAGTGGCGGGCCGCCTGGCGCCGGGCCACCGGCAAGGACGTCGACGAGCTGGTCTGGGACACCCCCGAGGGCATCGGCGTCAAGCCGCTTTACACCGCGGCCGACCTGGCCGGGGTGGACTTCCTGGAGACGTACCCCGGCATCGCCCCGTACCTGCGCGGGCCGTACCCGACCATGTACGTCAACCAGCCGTGGACCGTCCGCCAGTACGCGGGCTTCTCCACCGCCGAGGAGTCCAACGCCTTCTACCGCCGCAACCTGGCCGCCGGTCAGAAGGGCCTCTCGGTCGCCTTCGACCTGCCGACCCACCGCGGTTACGACAGCGACCACCCGCGCGTCACCGGCGACGTCGGCATGGCGGGCGTCGCCATCGACTCGATCTACGACATGCGCCAGCTGTTCGACGGCATCCCGCTGGACCGGATGTCGGTGTCGATGACCATGAACGGCGCGGTGCTGCCCGTCCTGGCGCTGTACATCGTCGCGGCCGAGGAGCAGGGCGTACCGCCGGAGAAGCTCGCGGGGACCATCCAGAACGACATCCTCAAGGAGTTCATGGTCCGCAACACCTACATCTACCCGCCGCAGCCGTCGATGCGGATCATCTCGGACATCTTCGCGTACACCTCGCAGAAGATGCCCCGGTACAACTCGATCTCCATCTCCGGCTACCACATCCAGGAGGCCGGTGCCACGGCCGACCTGGAACTGGCCTACACCCTGGCCGACGGGGTGGAGTACCTGCGCGCGGGACTGGACGTGGGGCTGGACGTGGACGCCTTCGCGCCGCGGCTGTCGTTCTTCTGGGCGATCGGCATGAACTTCTTCATGGAGGTCGCCAAGCTGCGCGCGGCCCGGCTGCTGTGGGCCAAGCTGGTCAAGCAGTTCGACCCGAAGAACGCCAAGTCCCTCTCGCTGCGCACCCATTCGCAGACCTCGGGCTGGTCGCTCACCGCCCAGGACGTGTTCAACAACGTCACGCGGACCTGCGTGGAGGCGATGGCCGCCACCCAGGGCCACACCCAGTCGCTGCACACCAACGCCCTCGACGAGGCGCTGGCGCTTCCCACCGACTTCTCCGCCCGCATCGCCCGCAACACCCAGCTGCTGCTGCAGCAGGAGTCCGGCACCTGCCGGGTGATCGACCCGTGGGGCGGCTCGGCGTACGTCGAGAAGCTCACGCACGACCTCGCCGCCAGGGCCTGGCAGCACATCCAGGAGGTCGAGGCGGCCGGCGGCATGGCCAAGGCCATCGACGCGGGCATCCCCAAGATGCGCGTCGAGGAGGCCGCCGCCCGCACCCAGGCGCGGATCGACTCCGGCCGCCAGCCGGTGATCGGCGTCAACAAGTACCGGGTCGAGAGCGACGAGCAGATCGACGTCCTCAAGGTCGACAACTCCGCGGTGCGCGCCCGGCAGGTCGAGAAGCTGCGCCGGCTCCGGGAGGAACGCGACGAGGCCGTGACCCAGGACGCGCTGCGCGCGCTGACGGCGGCCGCCGAGGCCGGTCCGCAGCGCGGCGGCTCGCTGGACGGCAACCTGCTGCACCTGGCCGTCAACGCGGCCCGGGCCAAGGCCACCGTCGGCGAGATCTCGGACGCCCTGGAGAAGGTGTACGGCCGCCACTCCGGCCAGATCCGTACCATCTCCGGTGTGTACCGAGACGAAGCGGGCCCGTCGGCTCCCCTCCAGCGCACCCGCGACCTGGTCGAGCGGTTCGAGCAGGCCGAGGGCCGCCGTCCGCGCATCCTGGTCGCCAAGATGGGCCAGGACGGCCACGACCGCGGCCAGAAGGTGATCGCCACCGCGTTCGCGGACCTGGGGTTCACGGTGGACGTCGGCCCGCTGTTCCAGACCCCGGCGGAGGTCGCCCGGCAGGCCGTCGAGGCGGACGTGCACATCGTGGGAGTCTCCTCGCTGGCCGCCGGACACCTGACGCTGGTGCCCGCGCTGCGCGCCGAGCTGGCGGAGGCGGGGCGCGAGGACATCACCATCGTGGTCGGCGGGGTCATCCCCCCGCAGGACTTCGACGCCCTGTACGAGGCGGGCGCGGCGGCCGTGTTCGGCCCGGGCACGGTGATCCCGGACGCGGCGTACGACCTGCTGACGGCACTGGCGGCCGACCTCGGCCACGAACTGTGAGGCGGGGTTTCTAGCGGATGCCTCCGAGGACGATCGACCTCGACAGCTACGTGACCGGTGTCCTCGACGGCTCGCGCGCCTGGATCGCGCGCGCCGTCACCCTCGTCGAGTCCACCCGGCCCGACCACCGCGCGCTCGCGCAGCGGCTGCTCCAGCGGCTGCTGCCGCACGCGGGCGGGGCGGTCCGGGTGGGCATCACGGGGGTGCCCGGGGTCGGCAAGTCGACCTTCATCGACTCCTTCGGGACCATGCTGACCGGGCTGGGCCACCGCGTCGCGGTGCTCGCCGTCGACCCGACGTCGAGCCGGACGGGCGGGTCCATCCTGGGCGACAAGACCCGGATGGAGCGGCTGGCCGTCGATCCGGCCGCCTTCGTCCGGCCGTCGCCGACCTCGGGGACGCTGGGCGGGGTCGCCAAGGCCACCCGGGAGTCGATGGTGGTCATGGAGGCGGCCGGGTACGACGTGGTGCTCATCGAGACGGTGGGCGTCGGGCAGTCCGAGACGGCGGTGGCGGGGATGGTCGACACCTTCCTGCTGCTCAGCCTGGCGCGGACGGGCGACCAGCTCCAGGGCATCAAGAAGGGCGTGCTGGAGCTGGCGGACGTCATCGCCGTCAACAAGGCGGACGGCCCGCACGAGCGGGACGCTCGCGCTGCTGCCCGCGAACTGGCCGGTGCCCTGCGGCTGTTGCAGGCGCCGGACGCGGCGTGGACGCCTCCGGTGCTCACCTGCAGCGGGCTCGACGGGGCCGGGCTGGACGTGCTGTGGGAGCGGCTGCAGCAGCACCGGAAGGTCCTGGACGCGACGGGGGCGCTGGCGGCGAAGCGGCGGGAGCAGCAGGTCGGGTGGACGTGGTCGATGGTCCACGACCAGCTGTACGCGCGGCTGCACGAGCACCCCGAGGTGCGGCGGCTCGCCCCGTCGCTGGAGGCCGAGGTGCGGGCGGGTTCGCTGCCGGCGGGGCTGGCTGCGCAGCGGATCCTGGACAGCTTCTTCGGTACGTCCTGAGGAGGCCGGCAGACCCGGTCAGCCGCGGCGGCGGATCCGCAGGGCGAGTGCGGGGCACTGGTTCACCGCACGGCGGGCACCGTGCTCCTGCCAGGCGGCGACGGGCATGGTGGTGGACACCGGGTAGCCGTGCGGGCCCAGGCGGATCAGGTCCGGGGCGAGTACGGCGCACAGTCCGTGGCCCGCGCAGCGGGACCAGTCGACTTCCAGCGTGGCCTCGTTCCGGCGCGGGAGGGGCAGCACCCCGCGCACCGGTCGGCCGCAGCCCGCGCCGGCGGTGTGCAGGCCGATGTCCTCGGCGAAGACGTCGAGCGCGGACAGGACGAACCGGGCCGTGCCGTCCGGGTGGGAGCAGGCGCCACCGCCCTGGGACGTGGTGACGGCGTGGCGTGCGGTCTCCAGGGCGTCCAGGGCTGCGGACCCGCCGCCCGCGGCCGCCAACGCGGCGAGGGCGTCGGCGGCGGCCGGCAGGCCGCGCTTGCAGGGCCCGCACTGGCCGGCCGACTCCGCCGCCAGCCAGGCCGCGATCCGGGCGATCTCGCCGACCGCGCAGACCTCGGCGGGGAGCACCGCTATCGCGCCCGCGCCGAGCGTCCCGCCGACGGCCGCGAGCCCGGCGTTCGACAGCGGCGCTTCCAGAGCCTCGCGCGGGTCCAGCCAGGCACCGTGGTAGCCGCCCACCAGCACGCCGACACCCGGTGCGACGCCGCAGGCTTCCAGCACCGTGCCCAGCCGGGTCCCGCTCGGGGCCTCGACCACCAGCTGATCGGCGCCCGCCCGGTTGACGGTCAACAGAACGGTCCCGGGCTCGTGGACACCGACGGAGGCGTAGGCGTCCGGGCCGATGCGGGCCGCGACGGCGAGCTGGGCCCAGGTCTCGGCATTGGCCAGCAGCGTCGGGCGTCGGCGCACGCCCCCGTTCCCACCGTCGGCCGCCCGGGCCTTCACGGTCGGCGGCAGGACGGGCCGGCCGTTGATGCCCCGGATCAGGGCGCCGGACTCGCCGGAGACGAAGCGTTCGGGCACGCACACGGTCCGGGCCGGGCACGGGAGGTCGGTCCGCTCCGCGAGGGCGGCGGGGATCGAGACCTCCCCGGGGCCGCCCGCGGCGACGCCGATCACGAGCTCCTCGGCCCCGAGGGCGGCGGCGGCGAGGCGGGCGCCGTCGATGACGAGATGGGGCGCGCGGGAGAGCAGCATCCGGTCCTTCGCGCTGGGCGGCTCGCCCTCGGCGCCGTTCACCACGACGACCGGCGGAGCGCCGGTGCGGTCGGCGGTGGCCAGGGTGGCCCGTGCCTTGCGGGCGAACGGGAAGCCCGCGCCGCCGCGGCCGCGCAGCTCGATGCGGTCGGCCACGGCCAGCAGGCCGTCCCGGTCGAGGTGCGGAAGCGACCCGTGGACGTCGGTGTGTGCGGCCAGGTCGAGCCGGTGCCGGCGGTCGAGACCGGCGGTCAGCAGTGCCGGCCCCAGTCGGCGCACCTGAGGCAGCTCCAGGGCGGTGCTCACTGGGCACCCCCCGACCGGGCCAGGCCGGGCAACGGGGGCACGGGCGGTCCGGCCGTTCGGGCGGCCTGCCCGGGTCGGCGGTACGCCTGCCCCGCGTGCCGGGCCCTCCCGCGCGGTGCCGGGACGGACAGGTGGGCGAGAGCGGCGAAGGGCTGGGCGGCGGGTCGGTGCGCCTTGACCGCGCGTCGGTGTCGCACGCCGGTCCTGCGACGGCCGGCGAAGGCCAGGGCGCGGACCAGGAGCGCGAGCGCCACGACGGCCGCGCACAGCCCGTAGCCCCACACCACCCAGGCGTGCGCCTGCCGGCCCGCCGCCAGCCCGTGGGCCAGGGCGATCGGCCAGCACGCGTACGCCGTCGCGTGCAGGACGCGCCACAGCCACGGGCGGCGGCTGCCCGCGAACCGGCCGCGTACCGCGCCGGTCGCGGCGACCAGCACGAGCAGATCGGCGGCGATGGTGCCCAGGCCGACCGCGAGCCCCGCGCCGCCGCTGAACGGGAGCACGGCGGTCTGCGGCGCGGCGTGGCGCTCCATGACCTTGACCGCGATGTGGGTGGCCAGGAAACCCAGCGCCGCGACGGCGGTCGCCCGGTGCACGGACTGTACGGCGACGCGCAGCCGGGGAGTCAGCACCAGCCGGTCGGTGGCGACGAGCCCGCCCACCACGGCGCCGGTCAGCGTGAGGAGGGTGAAGACCCCGGCGAAGTAGTCCAGGAAGCCCGTCACCCGGCCGACCGCCACGGCCGCCGCTCCAGCCGCTCCCGCCGCCGGAAGGTGACCGCCGGCCGGGAGCACGGCCGCACAGATCCCGCCCGACGCGCAGCACAGCAGCACGGCCGCCCCCAGGAGCGGCACGGACCGCCGAGGACGACGGAGCGGGTTGCGGCGGTGCTTGAAGCGCGGGCCAAGGACTGTCATGGGTACCTCTGAACGTCGGCCCCCCGAGTTCTGCCCGGGTCTTACGGGTGCCACGTATTGTTAGCGGGCGATCGAACCCGTGACAACCCTCCCGCTACGACGCGGGGCAGTAGCAGGCGCCCCGCCCGGACGCTCCTCGTGCGGCGCGGAGTGCGGAACTCCTCCCACGACCGGCCGTAGTGGAGACCGGAGCCGACGTGATCCGCCTCACGCCGCCTGGCCACGGGCCGGACCACGGCGGCGGTGCCCTGCGGTGCAGCGCCGCACGGCGGTGCACCGCCGTGCGGCGCCGAGAGGTGCTCCCGCCCGGCCCCGGGGCACCGCGGCATTCAGTGGGTCGCCCCCTCCGGGACGCGGAGATCGGTGGTGCGGGTCGCGGCGGCGGTGAGGAGGGCGCGCAGGGCATGGGCGACGGTGTCGGCGGGGAGGGAGGGCGTGGAAACGTCGAGGACTTGCGAGGGCAGGGCGGGTATGTGGACGAACCCTCCTCGTGCGGTGGGGAGTTCGTCGGCGAGCAGGTGCATCAGCGCGTAGAAGACGTGGTTGCAGACGAAGGTCCCCGCGGTGTGCGAGAGGGAGGCGGGGACGCCGGCCTCCCGGGCGGCGGCGACGCAGGCCTTGACGGGCAGGGTCGCGAAGTAGGCCGCCGGGCCGCCGGGGACGACGGGCCGGTCGACCGGTTGACGGCCCGCGTTGTCGGGGATGCGGGCGTCGTCGACGTTGATGGCGACGCGCTCGACGGTGACGTCCGGACGGCCGGCGGCCTGGCCGAGGGAGATCACCAGGTCGGGGGCGAACGCCCTTACGGCGGTGCGCAGTTCCTCGGCCGCTTGGCCGAAGACGCAGCTCAGCCTGGCCGCCGTGACCGCCAGTCCCTCGGGCGGGGTGGCGGCGACGAGACGGGCGACCTCCCACGACGGGTTGACGTCGGCGCCGCCGAAGGGTTCGAAGCCGGTGAGCAGGACCCTGGTCACGGGGCCGCCTTTCCAGGAACGGTCAGAACGCGAAGAACGACATGATGGCGATGTTGCAGACCAACAACGCGCCGGCGGTGGGGGCTTGGGCCTTGATCGGCCCGTACTGGTCCCTGAGTTCGAGCAGCGCCGCCGGGACGAGGTTGAAGTTGGCCGCCATCGGCGTGACCAGGGTGCCGCAGAAGCCGGCCAGCATGCCCACCGCCAGGACCACGGCCGGGCTGCCGTGCAGTTGGGTGACCAGGATCGGCCAGCCGATCGCGGCGGTCATCACCGGGAAGGCCGCGAAGGCGTTGCCCATGATGATCGTGAACAGCGCCATGCCCAGGCAGTAGACCGCCACCGCCGCGTACTTGCTGCCGTCCGGCAGGAAGTGGGTGGTGAGCTTGCCGACCTGGGTGCCGACGCCGGCGCTCTGGAAGATCGAGCCCAGGACCGCGAGGAGCTGGGGCAGCAGCAGCGCCCAGCCCATCGCCTCCAGCAGCCCGCGGCCGGAGCGCAGGGCGACGGCCGGGTTGCGCTCGCGGGTGAGCAGCAGCCCGAGGCCCAGGGCGACGACCGTGCCGATGCCCAGCCCGAGCAGGGTCTCGCTGCCGGTCTGCAGCAGCACTCGACCGCCGCCGCCCAGGTGCACGCCCTTGAGCAGGGTCCCGCAGGCCAGCGCGACCAGCGGGAGCGCCAGTGCGGGGATGAACAACCGGTTGCCCAGGCGCGCGGCGGAGGCGGCCCGCTGTTCGGGGGCGGCGGCCGTCGAGGTGCCGCGGCCGGTGAAGCCGAAGCCGGCCAGACAGATCATCGCCAGGACGGCGACGCCCAGCGGCGCGGCGGGGGCGCTCTTGTCGGCGACCCGGGTGCCGTAGACGAAGCTCGCGCCGAGCAGGCCCCAGAAGGCGGCGCTGCCGTGGCGCCTGGGGTTGCCGCGGTCCAGCGCCATCTGCGCGGCCATCGCGATGAAGACGGCTCCGACCAGCCAGTACAGCCACTCGACCTTGATCACTTGCTCGGCTCCTCGATGCGGACGGCGGTGGTGGCCGGCCCGGCGGCGGACAGGTCCCGGGCGAGGGTGTGGTCCAGGCGCAGCAGGCGCGCGCCGTGGACGAGGGTGGCGCAGACCGCGGTGGGGACGGCCCACAGCGCGAGCTGCACCGGCTCCAGGTCGGTGTGGTAGGTCGCGTTGACGAAGCCGGTGATCAGGAGGATCGAACCGACGGCGAGGAAGCAGTCCTCGCCGAAGAACAGGCCGACGTTGTCGGCGCTCGCGGCGAGGGAGCGCAGGCGTTCGCGGGCCCTGTCGGTCAGCGTGCCGTGGCGGCGTTCGGCGGCGGCCTCGGCCATCGGGACGACCATGGGCCGTACGGCGGGCGCCGGTCCGCCGAGGCCGGTGAGGCCGAAGGCGGCGGTGAGTTGGCGGAGCACCAGGTAGACGGCGAGCACGCGGCCGGCGCTGGCCCTGGCCAGCTTGTTCATCAGGGCGCGGGCCTGTTCCTGCAGGCCGTGGCGCTCCAGCAGGCCGATCACGGGAAGGGTGACGGCGAATACGGTCACCGAGCGGCTGGAGGCGAAGCCGGTGCCGAAGGCCTCCAGGACCTTCAGCGGGCTCATCCCGCCGAGCAGCCCGGTGAGGACTCCGGCGACGCCGACCACGAGGAGCGGATTTCGCCGGGTGGCGAACCCGGCCACCACGACGAGGATGCCGAGCAGAACGATCACGTTCCTGACCGCCTTTCGAAGGGGCCTCCGCCCCGAGGACGGCCGCCTGGGGCAGCACGGGCGGAGGAGGTCGCGACCGGGTTGGCCGCGACCCTGCGGGGGTTGCCGTGAGGCTAGGGGATTGTGGAACAATCCGACAAGAGTTCAGGAGGTGGAACGTGACCGGGGTTTTCGACGCACTCGCGGCCGACCGTGGCCGGCTCGAACGCGCCAGCGCCGCCCAACGCGTGGCCGAGGTGCTGCGCGACCACATCACCGAGGGCCGGCTCGCCCCCGGCACCCGGCTGTCGGAGGAGGCGCTCGGCGAGGCACTCACCGTCTCGCGCAACACGCTCCGCGAGGCGTTCCGGCTGCTGGCCGACGAGCGGCTGGTCGTGCACGAGCTGAACCGCGGGGTGTTCGTCCGGATCCTCGAACCGGCCGACGTCGCCGACATCTACACCCTGCGCCTTGCCCTGGAGACGGCCGGGGTGCGCGCCCTGCGCAGCGCGGCGCCCGAGCGCCTGGCCGCCCTGCGGGCCGCGCTGGAACGTGCGGAGGCCGCCGAGGCGATCGGCGACTGGGTCGCCGTCGGCACCGCCGACCTGCACTTCCACCAGGCCGTCGCGGGGATCGCCGGCAGCCGTCGGATCGACGAGTGCATGGCCCGGCTGATGGCCGAACTGCGTCTGGCCTTCGCGGCCGTCCCGTCGGCGCGGGGGCTCCACGCGCCGTTCCTGCGCCGCAACCAGACGCTCACCGGGCTGCTGGAGTCGGGCGAGATCGACGACGCGGAGGTCGAGCTGACCTGCTACCTGAACGACGCCCGCGCGGTGATCGTCCGCGCGATGACGGACACTGCGATGGCGAACGGCCCGGCGACGGACGACCCGGTGACGGACGGCGTGGCGGTGAACGACGCGGTGACGGACGGCGCGCCGGTGAACGGCGCCATGACGGACGGCGCGAGATGAGATCCGCCGAGCGGCCTCCCGGGACGGTCGTCGACCTCAACGCCGACCTCGGCGAGGGCTTCGGCCGCTGGACGCTCACCGACGACGACGCACTGCTGTCGGTGGTCACCAGCGCCAACGTCGCCTGCGGCTTCCACGCCGGGGATCCGAGCACCATGCGGCGGGTCTGCGAGCTGGCCGCGGCGCGGGGCGTACGGATCGGCGCGCAGGTCTCCTACCGGGACCTCGCCGGGTTCGGACGACGCGCGATGGACGTCCCGCCGGACGAGCTCGCACACGAAGTCGCCTACCAGATCGGCGCGTTGCAGGTGTTCGCGCGGGCGGCCGGGGCGCGGGTGGCGTACGTCAAGCCGCACGGCGCGCTGTACAACCGGACGGTGCACGACGAGGAGCAGGCGGAGGCGGTGGTCCGCGGCGTCGGGCTGGCCGCACCGGGCCTTCCCGTCCTCGGGCTGCCCGGCTCGCGGCTGCACGAGGCCGCCGGTCGGGCCGAACTGCCGGTGGTCGCCGAGGCGTTCGCCGACCGCGCCTACACCCCGCAGGGCACGCTCGTCCCCCGCCGCGAGCCCGACGCCGTCGTCCACGACCCGGAGGCCGTCGTCCACCGCTCGGTCGCCATCGCCCGGGACGGCGAGGTCACCGCGCGCACCGGCGACCGGATCCGGCTGCGGGCGCGCTCGCTGTGCGTGCACGGCGACACCCCCGGGGCGGCGGACCTCGCCCTCCGGGTCCGAACCGCGCTGCGGGCGGCCGGAGTTCGGATCGAGGCGTTCGCATGAGCGGCATCGAGCACAGCGGGAGACGGACGGGGTGGACGGGATGAACATCCGGGTCCTGCGGGTCGGCCTCGACGCGCTGCTGGTCGAACTGGACGGCGCCGACGAGGCGGTCGCCTTCCACGCCGAACTCGCGCGCCGCCGCGCGGCCTCCGAACTCCCGCCCGTCACCGAGGTCGTGCCCGCCGAACGGACCGTGCTGCTCGACGGCGTGGCCGACCCCGGGGCCCTGGCCGCCGAACTGGCCGGCTGGCGCGTACCGCCGCTGCGGGCGACCAGTGAGGAGAGCGTGACCGTCCCGGTGCGCTACGACGGCGCCGACGTCGCGGAGGTCGCCGCGCTGTGGGGCGTCGCCGAGGAGGACGTCGCACGCATCCACTCGGCGACCGAGTTCCGGGTCGCCTTCAGCGGCTTCGCCCCCGGCTTCGGGTACCTGACCGGTCTGCCCGAGCGCTACCGGGTGCCCCGGCGGGCCGTCCCGCGCCCCGCCGTCCCTGCCGGGTCGATCGCCCTCGCCGGCCCGTACACCGGCGCCTACCCGCGTTCCTCCCCCGGCGGCTGGCAGCTGATCGGGCGCACCGACGCGGTGCTGTGGGACCCGTCCCGGGAACCCGCGGCCCTGTTCAGCCCGGGGACCCGGGTCCGGTTCGTGATCGAGGAAGCGTGACCGGGGAAGCCCGGTCGAGGACGACCTGCCCGAAGGAAGCGTGATCGAGAGCGCATGACCGTCACCGTGATGAACGCAGGCCTGCTGACGACCGTCCAGGACCTCGGCCGGCCCGGGCACGCGCACCTGGGCGTGCCGCGCTCGGGCGCTCTCGACCAGCCCGCTCACCGCCTCGCCAACCGCCTGGTCGGCAACCCGGCGACGGCGGCCACCCTGGAGACCACTGTGCTCGGCTGCGCGGTGCGGGTGGACTGCGCGGTGACGGCTGCCGTGGCCGGCGCGCCGTGCGCCGTACGGGTCGACGGGCGGCCCGCCGCCTGGGCCGCCCCGGTGCGGCTGCCCGCCGGGGCGCTGTTGGAGGTGGGCCCGGCGACCCGGGGCGTGCGCAGCTATGTCGCCTTCGCGGGCGGGATCGCCGCCGCGCCCGTCCTGGGCAGCCGCTCGACGGACCTGCTCTCGGGGCTGGGCCCGGCTCCGCTGACCCCCGGGGACGCCCTGCCCCTCGGCGAGCCGACCGGCCCGGCCGCCGGGGCGGACGTGGTGCCGACCCCCGCGCCGCCCGACCCGCTGCTCCTGCCCGTGGTGTTCGGGCCGCGGGACGACTGGTTCACCGCCCGTTCGCTCGCCGTCCTGACCGGCTCCGGCTACCGCGTCTCCCCCACCAGCAACCGGATCGGCCTGCGTCTGGACGGCCCGCCGCTGGAGCGCGCCCGCGGGGGCGAACTCCCCAGCGAGGGCATGGTCCTGGGCGCGGTGCAGGTCCCGCCCGACGGCCGTCCGGTGGTCTTCCTCGCCGACCACCCCACCACGGGCGGCTACCCCGTCATCGGCGTCGTCCCCGCCACCGCCCTCCCGGCCGTCGCCCAGGCGGCGCCCGGCACGCCGGTCCGCTTCACCCCGCTGGGTCGGCGGTAGCGCCCCCGGCTCAGCGGCGCACGGCGGCGGCGCGGCGGGCGGCGGCCTGGCGGGTGCGGCGGACGGCGCGGTGGAGGCGCTGGACGGCGATGAAGCGGTTCATCGCGTCGGCCAGGGTGAGGCGGTACTTGAGCCGGAGCTGGGCGTTGAGGTCGGCGACCCGCTCGGGGCCGATGGCGTTCAGGAGCCGGCTGACGTGCCGCTGGTAGACCTCCCAGTAGTTGCGGTCGCCGTCCGGGATCGACCAGAAGAACATCGGGATCTCCTCGACCAGGCAGTTGCGGTCGTAGGCGCTCAGGTACGGGGCGAACCGGGGCTCGGGGCGGGCGAGGAGCCACTCGCGGACGAGCTCCATCGAACGGACCCGGTCGATCAGGCCGCGCGGGTCGGTCTTCTTCTGGGTGATGGAGAGGGCGCCGTCCTCCCGGACCCGCCAGTGGTAGATCGGCTCGGCGAGCACGTCGACCCGCTCGGCGAGGAAGTGGTGGGGGACGCTGACCGGGGCGTCCTCGTACAGGATGCCCTCGGGGTACCGGAGGCCCGCGGCGTCGAAGAAGGAGCGCCGGTAGACCTTGTTCCAGGCGGTGCGGTCGGTGACCAGCGCGGGCAGTTCGCTGACGTGGGTGCGCAGCCGGGTCTCGCGGAACGGTCGGCGGTGGGCGTGCGAGGGGCTGAGGCCGGTGGTGCGCAGACGCATCGCGTTGCCGGCGACGAAGTCGGAGCCGGTCTCGTCGAGCGTGCTGATCATCAGCTGGTAGGCGTGCGGCGGCAGGGTGTCGTCGCTGTCGACGAAGGCCAGGTACTCGGTGCCGGGAGCGAGGTGGCGCCAGCCGGTGTTGCGGGCGGCGCCGAGGCCCTTGTTCTCCTGCCGGACGAGCCGGAAGCGGCCGTCCCGGGCGGCGTACGCCTGGGCGAGCACGGGGCCGTCGTCGGTCGACCCGTCGTCGACCATGACGCACTCGAAGTCCTCGAAGGTCTGTGCCGCGATCGAGTCCAGGCACTCGCCGAGGTAGCGCTCGACGTTGTAGATCGGGACCACGACGGAGAGGCGCGGAGCCATCGAACGACCTTTCGCTCAGGAGCGGGCGGACCGGTCCGCGGGCCGGTCGGCCGGTCGGCCGCCGACCGCCGGTGACCGGCGGTGGTCCGAGCGTAGCGACCGCCGGGCGGTCTCGGGCGAACGGCGGGTGGCGGCGAGTCTTCGGTTCGGTGTGACTGCCGTGCCCGGGGCCAACGCGTGTCAACGGCCGTGACGGGCAGCAGCGGTGGGAACCGCGGGGGACGGCCCCGGACCGCCCGACCGGTCCGGGGCCTCCTGCTCGATCGGCGCTCAGGCGCCCTTGACGGCGGCGAACCGGGTCGAGACGTCCTGCCAGTTGACGACGTCCCACAGACGGGTGACGTAGTCCGGCCGGACGTTGCGGTACTGCAGGTAGTACGCGTGCTCCCACGCGTCGAAGGCCAGCAGCGGGGTGGTGTTCTGGCCCACGTTCCCGTGGTGGTCGTAGACCTGCTCGACGATCAGGCGCTGCCCGAGCGGCTCCCAGGAGAGGATGCCCCAACCGGAGCCCTGGACGCCGGTGGTGGCGGTTGAGAGCTGCTTCTTGAAGGCCTCGAAGCTGCCGAAGTGCTCGGTGATGGCGTCGGCCAGCTCGCCCTCGGGGCGGTCGCCGCCCTCCGGGGAGAGGTTCTGCCAGAACAGCGAGTGCAGCACGTGGCCGGACAGGTGGAACGCGAAGGTCTTCTGCAGCCCGACCAGGCCGCCGAACTGCTCCTTGTCGCGCGCCTCGGCGAGCTGCTCCAGGGTGTCGTTCGCGCCCTTCACGTACGCGGCGTGGTGCTTGGAGTGGTGCAGTTCCAGGATCTCGGCGGACATGGCCCGCTCAAGCGCGGAGTAGTCGTACGGCAGGTCGGGAAGCTGGTAGGTGCCCATCAGGACACGGCCCCTTTCGGCGGGTTGAGCGATGACGATCGTGCCGGGACAACACTATTGCGTATGACTTGCAGGAGCGAAGTATGAGCGCCTGCTTATTCCTCACACTCCGTCCGGCACAATGGTCCCCGAACGTGTCTGTCATGACCGATGAGGGTGAGTGCCACCCTGCGGGTGCCGCCGCCGCGGCTGTGCGCCGACAACGGCGCGCTGGCCGCGGCGATCGGCGACCTGCTGGTGTCGCCTTCGTAGCCGTCCGCGGCCCCGTGGGCCCGGTCGGCGGTTTCGGTGGCTCGGGGCGGGTACGGAGGAGGTGGCGGCGGGGCCGGGGATCAGTGCTGCCTGGGCGGTTCGAGGACCAGGACGGCGGGGGTGGCGTCGGGGGCCGCCAGGCGGAGGAGGCCGTACCCGATGCCGGCCAGGCCGACCATCAGGGAGGGGCTGTGGACCCCGTGCGGCAGGCCGCAGGCCCAGCCCCGGGTGTCCAGGTCGTCCAGGGCGGCGCGGGCCCGGCGCCGGGCGGCGGACCGCCGGCGGTCGCCGGCGAGGTGGAGCGCCTCCAGGTTGCCGAGATCGCCGTGGCAGAGTGAGGAGTTGTGGCCGAAGCCCTCTCGGAGGACGGCGTCGAGAGCGGTGTCGCGTTCGGCGAGGAGCGGCTCGCGTTGCTCTGGCAGGAGTTCGGCGAGCGCGGTGCGGGCCAGGGCGATGCCCGAGGCGCCGTGGCACCACAGCGCGGGGTACGCGGGCGCACCGTGCTCCTCGCGGACGTCGCGCCAGTTGCCCTCGGTGGCGTCGAACAGGGTTCGTTCGTATTCGACCGCGGCGACGGCGAGCCGAGCGAGCCGGGGGTCGCCGAGGCGGTGTCCGGCGTGGGCCAGGGCCCAGGCGATGCCGGAGCCGCCGTGGGCGAAGCCCGCCAGGGGGCGGGTCGCGGTCTCGGCAAGGGACGCGGGCAGCCAGCCGGCGCCGCCGTCGGGGTGCGGGGCCGCGGCCCGGCGGAGCCGTTCGGCGCAGGAGGCCAGCGCGTCGGTGACGGCGGGGCCGGGGCGGACGGCCGCCCAGGCGAGCAGGCCGCCGATGGTGCCGGCGCTTCCGGCGAGCAGGTCGTACTGGGTGTCCTCGCCGGCGGTGGCCGTGACGCGGTCGAGCACGAGGGCACCGAGCGAGTCGAGTTCGGGATCCGGGTGGTGGGCGGCGAGCTGGGCGAGCGCGTACAGTACGCCGCCGGTTCCGGACAGGCCGCCGCCGAGGCGGTCGGCGCGCCGCCGAATCTGGTGACGGAGCGTCACTTCGGCCGCGGAGGCGGCCTCGCGGTGCGAACGGTCACCGGTGGCCAGGGCGAGCTGGTGGAGGAAGAGGGTGATGCCCGCGGTGCCGCTGTACAGGTCCGGGCCGAGTTCGGCGGGGGCCCAGCGGCCGGGCGGCGCCCAGTTGGGGCCGGCCCAGGCGAGGTCGGCGCTGCCGCGGTAGGCCTCGCGGAGCAGCTGCTCACCGGCTTCGACGGCCTTGGCGAGGGCGCGGGCGGCGAGGTCCTCCCCCGGTTCGATGGGCGCGTCGGAGCGGGCGGTGGCGACGGCCCGGCCCGGTTCGCGGGCCCCGTCCGCCGTGGTCACCGAGAGCCGCAGCAGCTGGAGCTGGCGGGCGAGGTCGTCCTCGCCGAGGCCGTCCGCCTTGGCGAGCGCGAGTTCGAGCGCGGGCCGGTCGGTGACGCCCGGGATCGGTGCGCCGGTGGAGGAGCGGGCGTCGACGCCGTCGGGGCGGATGGTGAAGACCGGCACGTCGCCGCGCCAGAGGTCGGCGCGCTCGTGTTCGACGAAGGCGAGCGTCTGCTCCTCCCAGGCGGCGAGCGCCCAGAGCCGGTCGAGGTGGCGGTCCTGGTCGAGGGCGTCGCGGAGCAGGTCGGGGTGGCAGGCGGTGTTGAGCAGGGTGCGGTACTCGAAGGTGTCGCGGCGCAGCAGGCGGGTTTCGTCGGCCGCGAACGCGCCGATGAGCGCACGGAGTCGCGGCTTGTCGGCGGCGAGCAGCCGGTAGGCCTCCGTGAAGCCGGCCTCCAGTTCCGCCAGGTGGTCGGCCGGTCGCAGCGGCTGTCCGGCGGGCACCGGCCGGCTGCCGGGGGCCTCGACGGGCATCCGCCGGTACTCCAGCCGGAGTTCGTCCGTCCCCTGGTCGACCAGGACGGGCACGGGCCGGGGCGGGAGATTGGCCGGGTCCCAGCCGAGGGCGGAGATGTCGGCGCCGCCGTTGCCCTCGTCCCACATGCGTTCGGGGAGCAGGCCGGAGCGCAGCACCGAGTGCCGGGCCTGGTGGCGGGCGAGCCGTTCGGATTCGGACAGGTCCTTGGCGGGCTCGTGGAGGTCGGGGTGGAGGAGGGCCTCCAGGTCGATGAGGACGGGCTGGTCCCGGACGGCGAGCAGGTTCTGGGCGTGGCAGTCGACCGCGTCGAGGACGTACATCAGCGCGACGAGGGTGCCGGCCCGGTGGTAGAAGTCGCTCAACTCGCTTTTGCTAGCCGCTGGTTCGGCGGTGACGTGGGCGACCCAGCCGTAGCCCTCGCCGGCCAGGTGGGCGAGGTCGCGCAGGGGCAGCCGCAGCTGGGGGTTGAGCCAGTGCAGGATCTGCTGGAAGTGGGTCTCGGCGCCGAGCGGCCGGGGCTTGTAGACGAGTCGGACGCCCTGCTCGAAGCGCAGCGAGCTGACCGTGGCGCCGCCGCGGTGCGGGTCGCCGAGGCCGGTGGCGAGTTCGGTGAGCCGGCCGAGCGGCCGGCCGTCGGCGAAGGTGCGGGCGAGGGCCGGGAGGTCGGCGGTGAGGCGGCTGAACAGGGTGAGGGTGGTGCTCGTCCACTGTTCGGCGAGGGTGGTGAGGCGCAGGGCCAGGACCGGGTACTCGGCGAGGAGGCGGAGCGCCTGCTCGGGTCGGGTGAGCCGGTCGAGGAAGTCGCGGTAGCGCCGCTCGGGGGTGTCGGCGGTCAACTCGCCGCTCAGCCGGGCGACATGGAGTTCGGTGATGACGGTCCGGGTGGCCATCCCGTGGGCGGTGGCGGTGAGTGCGGGCAGGGCGAGCGCGGCCAGCTCCTCGGGGGCGCCGAGGGACGGGGCGTCCAGTGCGGCGAGTCCGGCGCACAGGCGGTCGCGGGCGGCGGCGAGCAGCGGGGTGACGAGCCGGGCGAACTCGTGCTCCTCGGGAATGTCCAGGGTGCCGGCGCGCTCGAACGCGGCGGTGAGCCGCTCGGCCCACGGGTGGGTGCCCAGGCGGGCGGCGAGTGCGTCGGGGTGCTCGGCGAGGAGGGCGTGCACGGCGTCCGGGTCGAGTCCGTCGGACGCTAGGCGGCGGGCGAACCAGTCGGCCCGGTCGAACGGCGCCTGGGCCCGCCAGCGCTCCAGCTTCCGGGCGGCGCGCTCGGCGCGTTCGGTGCGGTCGGCGCGGTCCTCGTCACCGGTGCCGGTGCCGGTGCCCGCCGGGTGGAGCCCTTCCGGCGTCCGGCCTCGGGCGTTCAGCGGGACGGCTCGGGCGGCAGCCCGTAGGAATTCGGACGCGTCGACCACGGGGCGGTGCTGCCTCTCTGGAATGCACGGTTGCACTGGTTGCGCCGGTAACGCCGGTAACGCCGAATGCCCGTCCGGCACGGGCCCCGGACCGGCCGTGCGACCGGTCCGGGGCCGGCGCCGGACCCGGGCTCAGTAGCTGCAGACGCGACCGCAGCTGGACCAGCCGTCACAGGTGCTGTTCAGCACTGCGGCGGTGACGTAGAGCTCGTCCGCGAGCTCCCCGGCCGGGTGGACCTGGTGGCCCTGGCCGAGGGTGAGCCGGAAGTCCTCGTCCTTGAGTGCGCGAACCTGCTCAGCCGTGGGCTGCATGCTGCCTCCTCCAAGCGTTCGGATCTGGCACGGGTGTGCCGATTCCGGATCCTGGCAGCGCCGCCCGGCGGCACACCATAGGCATACGCACCACCGGTCCTTGTTTCGGCCAGGATCGAAATAGTGCCCGCCCGCCTGCCCGCCCCCGTTCTCCCAGGCCGCACCCCGTGCCGGCCTCCTCCAGGCCGCCGTCCGATCGTTCGGGCGATCCCACACCTGGCCGGAATACGGGTGGTGTCCCCGAGGTGAACCGCGGCGGTGGTTTGAACCGGTCGCTCCTGTGGCAGCAGCTCGCACCCAGGGGTCACGATGGACTCCCCGGCCCCAGGACGGCCAACCCCCGACCTCCAACCCCCCAGCCCGATCGGAGTGCGATGAGCGAGCAGCGCAACCTCGTCCTGCTGACCTTCCCCGACACCACCGCCTGGCGCTCCGCCTTCGACGCGGCGCAGCACCTGCCGGGCCTGCACGCGGTCGCGGCCCTGGAGCGCAGCTCCGACGGCGTGCTGGAGGTGCGGGACACCTTCACCCGGGGCGCCGGCGTGGCCACCGTCGGCTCCGGCGTGCTGGGCGGGCTGGTGGGCCTGCTCGGCGGACCGGTCGGCGCGCTGCTGGGCTTCGCGGCGGGCGCCGCGCTGGGCAGCGCCGCCGAGGAGCGGTACGCCACCGAGGCCGGCGCCGCGCTGATCGTGCTCTCGCCCCGGGTGCCGGACGGCGGGGCGCTGCTCGCCCTGGACGTCCGGGAGTCCTCCCCCGGCCCGGCGGACGGGCTTGCCGCCGAGCACGGGGCGACGGTCGAACGGATCGACGAGCACACCTTCGCCGAGCAGGTCCGGGCCGCCGAGAAGAAGGCCGAGGAGAGGACGGCCGAGGAGCACCAGCCCGACGAGCGGTCCTGAGCCTCAGGCCGTCCGGTAGAGCACCGGCATCGCCCCCGTCCGGGTGGCCGGCATGTTCTGCAGGTCATCCTTGCGAGGTAGTCACCCGGTGTACCGGCTGCCGCCGATCGCGGGGCTGTCCCGGGCAGGCGCGGACCGCCACAATGTCCCGGTGATCAACCACCCCGCAGTGCGACGGCTGCTGAGCGGCGGAGCGGGCAGCCCGGCTCCCCCGCCCCGGCCGACCCGGCGCGGCCGGGCCTTCGACCTGGCCCTGGCCCTGTTCCTCTGCTACACCTGCGGCCGCTACGCCGTCCTCGCGCACGGCGCCCATGGCACCCACGGCACCCCCCGGCAAGGGCTGTTGCTGCTTGTGCCGCTCGTACCGCTGCCGCTGGTACTGCGCCGGCGCCACCCGCTGGCGGTGCTGTGGGCGGTGCTGCCGGCCGCGCTGCTGGTGCGGGGGCAGCACGAGGACATCGCGTTCTGGGAGGGCGTGGTGGTGATCGTCGCCGCCTACGGCGCGGCCGCGTACGGGCGCCGCTCGAAGGCCCTGCTGCTGAGCCTGTCGGCCGCCGCCGGCACGCTCGTGGTGCTCTTCGACATGGCCAAGCTGCCGCACTTCCCGAACGCGGTGGTCGCCCTGATCGTCCTGGTGCCGGTGTTCACGGTCGCCTACGAACTGCGGATGTGGCGCCGCCGGGTGGAGGAGGGCCGGGAGCGGCTGTCCGCCCTGGAACGCGAGCGGCTGGCCGCGCTGCAGCGCGCGGTGGAGCACGAACGGGCGCGCATCGCCCGGGAGTTGCACGACGTGGTGACCCACAACGTGAGCATGATGACGATCCAGGCCGGAGCCGCCCGCAAGATCCTGGACACCGCCCCGGACAGGGCCCGGGAGGCCATGGCCGCGGTGGAGTCCGGCGGGCGGGCGGCGATGACCGAACTGCGGCACGTCATGGGCCTGTTGACCATCGACTCGGAGACCGGGGACGACGACCCGGCGGCGAGCGCCGACCTGAGTCCGCAGCCCGGTCTCGGGAGGGTGGACGCCCTGGTCGAGGGCGTCCGCCGGGCCGGGCTGGGGGTGCAGCTGACCGTGCGCGGTGAACACCGGGCCGTCCCGCCCGGGGTCGAACTCGCCGCCTACCGGGTCGTCCAGGAGGCGCTCACCAACACCGTCAAGCACGCGAGCGGCGCCGACGCCGAGGTGACCGTCGACTACGCCCCCGACCACCTGCGGGTGGAGGTCACCGACACCGGCGGACGCCAAACCGGAGCGGCCGCCACCGGCAACGGACGCGGTCTGCTCGGGCTGCGCGAACGCCTGGCCGTCTACGGCGGGACCCTGCACACCGGCCCCCGGCCGCGCGGCGGCTACCGCGTCACGGCCTCGATACCGCTGGAGAGCCGATGAACGAGCAGCCCCTGCGCGTGGTGGTCGCCGACGACCAGGCGCTGGTCCGGATCGGGTTCCGGCTGATCCTGGAGTCCGAGGGAATCGAGGTGGTCGCCGAGGCCCAGGACGGCGAGCAGGCCGTCGCCGCCGCCCGCCGGAGCAGACCGGACGTGGTGCTGATGGACATCCGGATGCCCGGCCTGGACGGACTGGAGGCCACCCGGCGGATCCTCGCCGGTGATTCGGAGAGCGCGCCCCGGATCATCATGCTGACCACCTTCGACCTGGACCACTACGTCTACGCGGCGATGGCCGCCGGGGCCAGCGGCTTCCTGCTCAAGGACGTCACCCCGGAGCATCTGGCCGCTGCCGTCCGGCTGGTCCGCACCGGCGACGCGCTGCTCGCCCCCGCGATCACCCGCCGCCTGGTCGAGCGCTTCGCCCGCCCGGCCGCCCCTCACGCGGCCGCCCCGCACCGGGAGCTGGCCACCCTCACGCCACGCGAGCTGGAGGTGATGTCGCTGCTCGCCCGGGGCCTGAGCAACGCCGAACTGGCCGCCCGGCTGCAGCTGTCCGAGGCGACCGTGAAGACCCACGTGGCCCGCATCCTGGGCAAGTTGGGCCTGCGGGACCGGGCCCAGGTGGTGGTCGCGGCGTACGAGACCGGGCTGGTCAGCGCGGGAACGCCCGGAACGGCGTGACGGCGCACGGGAGCCCGGGGGTTCGCACCCCCGGGCTCCCGGTCACCCGTGAAGCGTCACACCAGGTCGAAGCGGTCCGCGTTCATGACCTTGACCCAGGCCGCGACGAAGTCCTCCACGAACTTCTCCTTGGCGTCGTCGGCCGCGTACACCTCGGCGACGGCACGCAGTTCGGAGTTGGAACCGAAGACCAGGTCGGCCCGGGTGCCGGTCCACTTGACCCGGCCCGAGGCGTCCCGGCCCTCGAAGGTGTGGGCGTCCTCCGAGGTGGACTTCCAACTGGTGCCCAGGTCCAGCAGGTTGACGAAGAAGTCGTTCGTCAGCACGCCCGGGGTCTCGGTCAGCACACCGTGCGAGGACTGCTGGTGGTTGGCACCCAGCACGCGCAGCCCGCCGACCAGCACGGTCAGTTCGGGCGCGCTCAGGCCCAGCAGGTTGGCCTTGTCCAGCAGCAGGAACTCGGCCGGCAGCCGGTTGCCCTTGCCGACCCAGTTGCGGAAGCCGTCCGCCTTGGGCTCCAGCGCGGCGAAGGACTCGGTGTCGGTCAGCTCCTGCGGCGCGTCCACCCGGCCGGGCGCGAACGGCACCTCGACGGCCAGGCCGGCCGCCTTGGCGGCCTGCTCGATGCCGACGCCGCCGGCCAGCACCACCAGGTCGGCCAGCGAGACCTGCTTGTCGCCCGCCTGCGCGTTGAAGTCCCGCTGCACGCCCTCCAGGGCCCGCAGGACTCCGGCCAGCCGGTCCGGCTCGTTGACCTCCCAGCCGGCCTGCGGCTGCAGCCGGATGCGGCCGCCGTTGGCGCCGCCCCGCTTGTCACTGTTGCGGTAGGAGGAGGCCGCGGCCCAGGCGGTGGAGACCAGCTCGGAGACCGAGAGGCCGGTGGCGGCGATCCGCCGCTTGAGGTCCGCGACGTCCGCCGCGCCGATCTGCTGGTACGAGACGGCCGGCAGCGGGTCCTGCCAGAGCAGTTGCTCGCTCGGCACCTCGGGGCCGAGGTAGCGCACCACCGGGCCCATGTCGCGGTGGGTGAGCTTGTACCAGGCGCGGGCGAAGGCGTCGGCGAACTCCGCAGGGTTCTCCAGGAAGCGCCGGGAGATCGGCCCGTACACCGGGTCGAAGCGCAGCGACAGGTCGGTGGTCAGCATGATCGGGACGTGCCGCTTGCTCGGGTCGTGGGCGTCCGGCACGGTGCCCTCGCCGGCACCGTCCTTCGGCTTCCACTGGTGGGCGCCGGCCGGGCTCTTGGTGAGCTCCCACTCGTAGCCGAACAGCGTCTCGAAGAAGCTGTTGTCCCAGGTGATCGGGGTGGCGGTCCAGGTGCCCTCCAGGCCGCTGGTGATCGCGTCGCCGCCGACGCCGGTGCCGAAGCTGCTCTTCCAGCCGAGGCCCATCTGCTCCATCGGCGCGTCCTCCGGGTCCGGGCCGACGTGGTCCGCCGGGCCGGCGCCGTGGGTCTTGCCGAAGGTGTGGCCGCCCGCGATCAGCGCGACGGTCTCCTCGTCGTTCATCGCCATCCGGTGGAAGGTCTCGCGGATGTCGCGGGCGGCGGCGATCGGGTCCGGGTTGCCGTTGGGGCCCTCGGGGTTGACGTAGATCAGACCCATCTGGACCGCGGCGAGCGGGCTCTCCAGTTCGCGGTCGCCGGTGTAGCGCTCGTCGCCCAGCCAGGTGGTCTCCGGCCCCCAGTAGACGTCCTCGTCCGGCTCCCACTCGTCGACCCGGCCGCCGCCGAAGCCGAAGGTCTCGAAGCCCATGCCCTCCAGGGCGACGTTGCCGGCCAGGACGATCAGGTCGGCCCAGGAGAGGCTGCGCCCGTACTTCTTCTTCACCGGCCAGAGCAGTCGGCGGGCCTTGTCCAGGCTGGCGTTGTCCGGCCAGCTGTTGAGCGGGGCGAAGCGCTGCTGGCCGCCGCCCGCGCCGCCGCGGCCGTCGCTGATCCGGTAGGTGCCGGCGCTGTGCCAGGCCATGCGGATGATGAAGGGGCCGTAGTAGCCGAAGTCGGCCGGCCACCAGGGCTGCGAGGTGGAGAGCACCTCCTGGATGTCCCGCTTGACGGCCGGGAGGTCGAGGGCGTTGAACGCCGCGGCGTAGTCGAAGTCCGCGCCGAGGGGGTTGGCCACCGCGGGGTTCTTCGCGAGGATCTTCAGGTTCAGCCGCTCCGGCCACCACTGGCGGTTCCCGCCGCCCTGGGTGGGGTGGAGCGCGCGCCCGTGGTTGACCGGGCAGCCTCCCGCGCTCGCCTCTACGCCGGTTGCATCGTGGTTCTCAGACATGGGAATCCTTCCCTACAAGGCGGATCACGGTGTCTTTCTGCTACCTACGGCACCTTCTGCTATTGCCCAGGCTAGCGCCGGAGCCGATCCTACGATGGACGGAATCCAAGTCAAGAAAGACACCAAACCCGTATCCGATCGGGAAACGGACCGCGGCGGATGTCGATTGGTAAACTCCGGTCTCCCCCATGACCTGAATAGGTGAACCGTATGAGTGACCTGCTGGAGCGGCTGCGCGAGCGCGGCTGGCGCCTCACCTCCCAGCGGCGCGTCGTGGCCGAGGTCCTGGACGGCGAGCACGTGCACCTGACCGCCGACGAGGTCCACGCCCTCGCGGCCGACCGCCTGCCGGAGATCTCCCGCGCGACGGTCTACAACACCCTCGGTGAACTGGTCACCCTCGGCGAGGTCATCGAGGTGTCCACGGACGGGCGCGCCAAGCGCTACGACCCCAACGCGCACCGCCCGCACCACCACCTGGTCTGCACCGGCTGCGGCGCCATCCGCGACGTCCACCCGCTCGGCGACCCGCTCGCCGACCTCCCGGCCGAGCAGCGCTTCGGCTTCGCCGTCTCGGGGGCAGAGGTCACCTACCGGGGGCTCTGCCCGGGCTGCACGGGCTGAACGGGCCCGCCGCCACCGGCGGTGGCCGCCCCTGCAACCGGAGGCGCCGGGGCCTTCCGGGATCCTGATTCCCGTTGCCCCACCCCACGACCGGCCGCCACCGGGCCGTCCTCCACCTCGTCCGGTGGCCCTGGTGCTGCGCACCGTCATGGCACAGCTGCCGGGCGACGCCCGGGTGCCGCCGCGCGCCCGGCTCGCCGTACTGCGGCGGCCGGCCGTCCTCGCCGTACTGCCGCTCACCGTCCTCGGCACGGGCGCGAGTTACACCGCGTACGCGTACGGCGTGCCGGTGCCGGGCGCGGTCGGGGTGCCGGAGCGGTCGGTGCCGTGGATGCTCGTCGGCAGGCGGCAGTAGCTGGTGTGCCGTGATGATTGGTGTATGTGTGCACAGGCGGACCACGAACCGGACGACACCCGCCACCGGGAGTTCGGGGTCGCACCGCGGGCGCACCGCCACCGGAGCACGCGGTGAGGCTCCCGCGCCGCGGCGGGGCCGACCGGCAGCGTCGGACGGAGCCGGGCGGGACGGAGCCGCGGGTGCCTGCCCAGCCGGCCTGGATACGCTGGCTGCCGGCCATCTACGCCGCGACCGTCCTGGCGCTGGAGCCGATCACCCCCGTGCAGTGGCCGGTGAGCTTTGTGCTCATCGCCCTGCCGGTCGTCGCCGCCTTCGCCCACGGTCCCGCCTTCGTCGCCGCCGTCACGGTCTTCGCCATGGTGTTGGAAGGCGTCCTGGCAGGCACTCCGTGCTGTGCGGGCCGCGACGTGGGTTATCTGTGGGAGCGCCACTACGTGGCCACCTACTTCTCCACGGCACTGGTCGGGATGCTGGGCGCCCTCCTGGCCGCCCACCGAACGCGCCGGGAACGCACCCTCGCCACCGTACGCTCGGTGGCCGAGACGGCGCAGCGCGTGCTGCTGCGTCCGGTCCCCCACCTCCTGGGCCGCATCGGCATCGAGACCCTGTACCTGTCGGCAGCCGCGGAGGCCCGGATCGGCGGCGACCTCTTCGAGGCGATGAGCACCGCGCACGGTGTGCGCCTGCTGATCGGCGACGTCCGGGGCAAGGGCCTGCTCGCGGTGGAGACGGCCGCGGCGATGCTGGCCGCCTTCCGTGAGGCCGCCCACGACGAGCCCGATCTGCCCGCGATGGCGCGCAGGTTGGAGCGGAGCATGAGCCGCCGAGCCGCCCAGCTCCCCGGCGGCGAGGAACGCTTCATCACCGCGGTGCTCGCCGAGATTCCCGCTGACGAGCCCGTGGTCCGCATCGTCAACTGCGGTCACCCCCCGCCGCTGCTCATCGACCAGGGCCGGATCAGCGAACTCACCCCGTGCGATCCGTCACCGCCTCTCAACCTCGGTGTGCTGCTCGGCGGCGACTACCACGTCGACGTGGAGCCCTTCCGCCCGGGCGACCAACTGCTGCTGTACACCGACGGCGTGACCGAGACCCGCGACCGCACCGGAGCCTTCTACCCGCTCATCCAGCGTGTCCGCAACTGGACCGCCCTTCCGCCGCGCGAGCTCCTGGACCACCTGCACCGGGACCTGGTCGCGTACAGCGGTGCCGCCCTCGACGACGACATCGCCGTGCTCGTCGCACAGCGGCTCCCGGACGGGGAGGAGCCGGGCCCGCCCACCGATCGCGCCCGGGACGAGTCGAAGGGCGGCGCTCGACGGCAGCGCCGACGGATCGGGGCGGCGCTGGGCCTCCGCCCCGCGGCAGCCCGTCGCCGACGACCGCGCTGACGTGATCCGATCCCTCGCTACCTGCCCCAGATCGTCCGGTACGCCTGGCGGTAGCCCGCCGGGTCCCAGTAGGTCGCGCCGCCGCTGTTGGCGGCCGTGGAGATGTGGACCGGGGCGACGTAGCCGCTGGCGGGCTGGTGGGAGAAGGCGCGGTTGAACTCGTCGACGATCTGCCAGCCCTGCTCGGTGAGGGGCTCGGGAACGGTGGCGGCCTGGAACTGCCTGCTGTCGATGCGCTGGAAGGCCGAGGGGTCGCCGTCGCCCGCGCCGATGTTGTACGGGGCGGCGTTGCCCGGCCTGCCGGCCGCGCGCAGGGCGGGCGCGGCGTCGGCGAAGTACAGGTCGTTGATGGCGACGGAGTGCGTCCACCGGCCCTGGAAGCGGGCGAGGAGGGCGGAGACCACCTGGGGGGTGCGGCTGGTCGCGTCCGGGATGGGGATGTTCTCGGAGGCCAGCAGCCTCACGCCGGGGCAGGTGGCGAGTTCGTCCTTGATCAGTTCGGACTTGTTCCTGGCGAACGGGACGGAGTCGTCGGTGAAGACGACGACTCCGGCGTTGCCGTTGGACTCCGCGATGACCCAGTCCGCGCTGAGCCGCGCGACGTCCCCGACGCTGGTGGTGATGTTGCTGAAGAGCGGCGGGTTCGTGCTCGGCCCCGGGGCCGCGACCGCGTGCCAGCCGATGAGCGGGATGTGTGCCGTGCCGGCCTGCGCGACCTGCTGTGCGGTCAGACCCGGGTCGAAGCCGCCGATGACGATGCCCGAGGGTTCGAGGTTGACCGCCTGGCCGAGCGCCGCCTGGATGCCGGCGGGCGTGCCCTGCCCGTCGATCACCCGGACGCTCCAGCCGATGACCGTCGCGGCTTCGATGACGCCCTTGGCCACCCCCACGACGCCGGGGTTGGTCATGGTCTGGGCAACGTAGACGATGCTCCTACCGGGAACCGCCCCGGGGCCGCTGATGGGGCCGTTCCAGGTGGCGTCGACCTGCTCGGCCTGCTGGACGCCCGCCTTCGCCCTGGCGAGGGTGGCCGCCGGGCAACCGGCCCTCGACGGCCCTGCCACGGGGGCGCCGGTCCCGGTCGACAGGCCGCGCTGGCAGCCGGCCGGGGCGGTACCCGCCGCTGCCAGCACGACCGCTGCCAGCACAGTCGCGGCACCACGCTTCACGGCGTGTCCCGAGAGGCTGTCACGTCCGTCGACGGCGGCGTGACCGGACCACGGGTCCCGGCGGCACCGGCCCGCAGCCGGCGGCGTGCGGAGTAGCCGGCCAGGCCGACGGCGAGGAGCAGCGTCGCCCCGTTGAACAGCGGAACGGCCCAGAAGTCGGCGCCGAGTTGCCCGATGCCGGCCAGACCGATGGCGAGGACGGCGACGGCGACCACGGTGCCGAGGGCGTTGGCGCGACCGGGTCTGATCGCGGTGGAGCCGAGCAGTGCGCCGACGAACGCGGGCAACAGGTACTCCAGGCCGACGCTCGGGTTGCCGATCTGCTGCTGCGCGGCGAGCAGGACACCCGCGAAACCGACGACCAGACCCGATCCGGCGAAGGCGTAGACGCTGTAGCGGCGGGTGGGGATTCCGACGAGTTCGGCGGCGCGCGGGTTGGAGCCGATGACGTACAGGTACCGGCCGAGCGGCAGCCGCTCCTGTAGCAGCCACAGGCCGGCCGCGAGAGCGAGCACGTAGGAGGCGGACACCGGCAGTCCGAGGAACGTGGAGTCGTAGAGGTCGGTGAAGGCGACCGGCAGACCGCCCGGACCGGGGAGGACCCGGGCGCCGCCGGTGATCCAGCCGGTGAAGGCGTACAGGACGCTGCCGGTGCCGAGCGTGGCGATGAAGGAGTCGATCCGGCCGAACTCGACGATGACACCGTTGAGGGCCCCGAAGGCCGCTCCGCCCAGGATCACGGCCAGGCAGGCGAGCGGCCAGGGCCAGTCGCCGTCGACGACGAGCCGCAGCACCGCGACGTGCGCGAGACCGAGGGCGTAGCCGATGGACAGGTCGAAGTCGCCGGCGGCGATGGGGATCGTCGCACCGAGCGCGAGGATGGCGGGGATCGACTGGTTGGACAGGATCGAGGAGACGTTGTCGAGGGTGGGGAAGGTGTTCGGCCGCGCGACGGAGAAGATCAGGAACAGCAGAACGGCGAGGGCCGGCAGGCCGTAGCCGCCGATCAGGTGTCCGCGCCGGCGGTGCCGCGGGGGTCGGCGGGAGCGGGGCTCGGTCATCGGCCTGTCGCACGCCGGTCGCCGCCACCGCCGGTGACGGGAGGCATGGCCGAGGCGGCGGAGGTGAGTTCGGTGACGGTGAGGGCCGCGCCGGTCAGCTCGGCGGCCACGGTCCCGCGGACGAACACCAGGGCGCGGTGGCACACGGTGGCGACCTCCTCGAAGTCGGTGGAGATGAGCAGCACCGCGAGGCCGTCGGCCAGCGCCTGGTCGAGCAGCCGGTAGAGCTCGGCCTTGGCGCCGACGTCGACGCTGGCGGTCGGCTCTTCGAGGACCAGCAGCCGCCGGTGCGCCCGGAGCCACCGGCCGACCATGATCTTCTGCTGGTTCCCACCGGACAGCGTGGCGATCGGTGCCTCGCTGTCGCGCGGGTGCACCGAGAACCGCTCGATCAGGGCGGCGGCCTGGGCCCGCTCGCGCCGGGGACTGATCCAGTGCAGCGCCGACCGGCTGCCCGCCCGGGGGTTCGCCAGGAAGTTCTCGCGCACCGTCAGTTCGGCCGCGCAGCCCTCCTCCTGCCGGTTGCCGGTGACCAGGCCGACGCCGGAGTCGACGGCATCGGCCACCGTGTGCGGGGCGTACGGCCGGCCGTCGAGCAGGGCCCGCCCGCCGAGGATCGGACGGGATCCGGCGAGGGCGCGGCCCAGGTCGTGGTGGCCGGCGCCGGTGAGGCCCACCATGCCGAGGATTTCGCCGGCGCGCAGCTTCAGGCTGACCGGCCCGGTGTCCGTGGTCCGCACTGCGTCGAGGCTCAGCACCACCGGGCCCTCGGCAGGAGCGACCGGGGCGGCCCGGTGGCTGACCGGTTCGCGGCCCACGATGTCGTGGACCAGGCGCCGGCGGCTGTGGCCGGCGAGCGGGCCGGAGCTGATCAGACGGCCGTCGCGCAGGACCGCGAAGGCGTCGGCGACCTGGTAGACCTCGTCGAGCCGGTGGGTGACGTAGACGATGCCGTGCCCTCGGTCGCGCAGGGCGCGCAGTACGGCGAACAGCCGGGCGCAGTCCGCGGCGGGGAGGCTGGCGGTCGGCTCGTCCAGGACGATCAGCTCCGCCCGCGTCGCCAGCGCGCGGGCGATGGCGACCAGCGATCGCTCGGCGGGGGCGAGGTCGGCGATCCGCGCGCCGGCGTCGAGGTGCCCGGCGATCAGGGCGAGGGCGTCGGCGCAGCGCTCCCTGGTCCGCCGCCAGGAGACCAGCCCGTGGCAGCGCGGGTAGCCGGCGACCAGGGCGATGTTCTCGGCGACCGTCATCCACTCGACGAGACCGAGGTCCTGGTGGATGAAGGCCATACGACGGGCGGCGGCCTCGGTGCCGAGCGGGTGCCCGGCCACCGTCACCTCGCCCTCGTCCGCGTGGTGGATCCCGGCGAGTGTCCGGATGAGGGTGGACTTGCCGGCACCGTTGGGACCGAGCAGGGCCAGGACGCTGCCGCGACGGATGTCGAGGTCGATCCCGGCCAGCGCGGGAGTGCCGCCGAACCGTTTGCCGAGGCCGCGGATCCGGACGAGTGGGCCACGGCGCGGGGGTGGGCCCGCCGGGAGATCGGAGGTTTCGCGCATGGACCACCGTTCCTACCAGCCCGGCCCGGCCGCCGTGGTGGCGACACACCACGGCGGCCCGCTGAACTCCGGAGGGCGGGTCATCCGATTTCGGGAATGTCGGCGAACTGGTTCTCGAAGAGGCGGCCGTCGAGGAGGTCGGGGACGCCGTCGGACGCGTCCAGGGCGCATTCGGCCCAGATGACCTTGCCCCTGGACGTGTAGCGGGTTCCCCAGGCCTGGGCGAGCTGGGCGACGAGGAACAGGCCGCGGCCGCCCTCGTCGGTGGTGGCCGCGTGGCGCAGGTGGGGGGCGGTGCTGCTGCCGTCGGAGACCTCGCAGATCAGGGTGCGGTCGTGGATCAGACGGACCTGGATGGGCTCGGTGCCGTAGCGGATGGCGTTGGTGACCAGCTCGCTGAGCAGCAGCTCGGTGACGAAGGCGACCCCGTCCAGCCCCCAGTCGCTCAGGCGGCGGGCGGCGGCGGCGCGGATGTCGCCGACGCGGGCCGGGTCGGCGGGCAGGTCCCAGGTGGCCATCCGGCTGGGGTCGAGGGCGCGGGTGCGGGCGACGAGCAGTGTGACGTCGTCGGCCGGGTGCTCGGGTACCACGGCCTCCACGACTGTGCGGCAGATGTCCTCGGGTGAGCGGTTCGGGTGGACCAGGGCGGTGCGCAGGCGGTCGAGGGCCGCGTCGGGGTCGCGGCGGTGGTCTTCGAGGAGTCCGTTGGAGTAGAGGATCAGCTGACTGCCTTCGGGGAGGTGCAGCTCGGCGGTTTCGAACGGCAGGCCGCCCAGGCCGAGCGGGGGCCCGGCGGGGAGGTCGGGGACGCTGACCGTGCCCTCCGGGTGGATCACCGCGGGTGGCGGGTGACCGGCGCGGGCCAGCGTGCAGCGCTGCGAGGTCGGGTCGTAGACGGCGTACAGGCAGGACGCGCCGATGAGGCCGTCATGGCCGGTGGCGGGCTCCGTGCCGTCCTCGTCCCGGTCCAGGCGGCACACGAGGTTGTCCAGGTGGGTGAGGAGCTCGTCGGGGGCGAGGTCCAGTTCGGCGAAGTTGTGCACGGCGGTGCGCAGGCGGCCCATGGTGGCGGCGGCGTGCAGTCCGTGGCCGACGACATCGCCGACGACCAGGGCGACCCGGGCACCGGAGAGGGGGATGACGTCGAACCAGTCCCCGCGCACCCCGGACTCGGCGGGCAGGTAGCGGTGGGCGACCTCGATGGCGCTCTGCTCGGGCAGGCTGCGGGGGAGCAGGCTGTGCTGCAGGGCCAGGACCATGGCGTGTTCGCGGGTGTAGCGGCGGGCGTTGTCGATGCAGACGGCGGCACGGGTGGCGAGCTCCTGGGCCAGCGAGCGGTCGTCGTCCCCGTAGGGGGCGGGGTTCCGGGCGCGGTAGAAGCCGGCGATGCCCAGCAGGACGCCGCGGGCCAGCAGCGGGACGGTGATGAGGGAGTGGACGTCGTACGCGAAGAGGCGCTCGGCCGCCTCGCGGTCCTGCGAGATCCAGCCGACGGCCCTGCGCAGATCGGGTTCCAGCACCGCCTGTCCGCTGGTCAGGCAGCGGCGGTGCGGCGTGGCGGGTTTGAGGTCGACCCGCTCGCCGACCGGGTAGAAGGGGCAGTCGGCGCGGATGCCGTGGACCACCGTGCGGTGCAGCTCGCTGGCGGGGTCGGTGGGCTCCTCGCCGCGCAGGACGGTCTCGGGCAGGTCGATGGTGACGTAGTCGGCCAGCCGCGGGACGGCCATCTCGGCGAGTTCCCGGGCGGTCCGGGTCACGTCCAGGGTGGTGCCGATGCGGGCGCTGGCCTCGGACAGCAGCTCCAGGCGGCAGCGGGCCGCGACGGCGTACTGCCCCACGCCCGGCTCGCCCAGTAGCAGCAGCTGGGCGGCCTCGCCGAGCCCGGGGGCGCGCGGCGCCTCGGCCCCGCGATCCGATGCGCCACCCTCAGGGAGCCGGAGCGGTGGGACGGCGGCGGTCATGGCGGGTTCCGGGACGCCGACCGGCCGACCGTGCCGGTCGGGGGCGGCGAGCCTGGCCGGCGAGTCGCCGGGCAGGATCGCCTCGATGACGAAGCCCTCCACCCCGCACGGGCTCGTCACCGGGCGGCTCAGCAGGGTGACCAGCCGGCCCTGGGAAAGGGTCACCTCGACTGCGGCGCGGCGGGCCGAGGAGATCAGCTCGGTGGCCATCTGTTCGAGCAACAGCTGGTCGTGCCGGTCCAGCCCGCTTCGCGGCAGCTCGTCCAGACCGACCGGGCGCCCGTCCCCGGCCGCCTGGTCGGTCCGGGCGCGGCGCCTGGAATCGAGGTACGCGCGCAGCAGGGTGCGCTCTCGCGCCGAGCTCTGCGCCAGCAGGCGCCGCTCGATGGCGGTGGCGGCCTTGCGGATCAGGTCCGCCATCTGCGGGTCCGCGTAGGCGGGCGGATAGGCGAAGCAGAGGACGCCCTCGATCCGGCCGCTGAGGGGGTCGCGAATGGGAGTCGCCGTACAGGCGTTCGACTGCCCGCGCTCGGCGAAGTGCTCGGCTCCGGAGACCTGGATGAGCCGCCGCTCCGTGAGCGCCAGCCCGATGCCGTTGGTCCCGCCGTACTGCTCGGCAAACACGAAACCCGGCCTGCTCTGGGTCGCGGGCAGCTGCCCGACCATGGCCGCATCGCCGAAACGGCGCTGCAGCACCGCGCCGTCCGCGTCCGTCAGGGCCACGTTCATCCGGCTGCCGGCGAACCTGGATGCCAGCCGGTCCAGCACGGGCCGGGCCGCGTGGACCAGCCGACCGTCCAGATCGATGTCCTGCCGGTACGGGAGCTCGGACCCGCCCGGGGAGACGCCCATCGACTGGCAGCGCTGCCAGGAGTTCAGGATGATGCTCCGCACGCCACCCTCGACCGGTTCACCGAGCATGAACCGCTCACGGGCCCGCACGGGGCCGATCCCCGCCTCATCCGAAGCTGTCATGGCCGCCACAGCGCTCACATTTCCACGGATCTGCCCCCTTCGATGCAATATTAGGACTTTGTCCGCTTTGCGGTATCCGCCGCCGGACCGCGCGCACTCCCCGAGCACGATGGCGCCATCGCGACCATCACCGCATCATCGGCAGAGCGGGGGCCGGATTGAGGAGTGCCATGACCAGTGCCAACGGGCCGACGATGACCCGCGACGAGTTCGACGCGCTTTTCCGGCAGCTGCGCCGCGCGCGTCTCCCCGGGCCGGTCGAAGCGAGGCGACGGGTGGCGGCCGCCGGACTCGTGCGCACGGGCGAGGTCGTCGCCATGGGGCGGCCGTGGGACAGCGTGCCGGGGCCCGACAACCGCAGGCCGGCACTGCACCAGATGACCGAACTGGCGGACGTCACGGCCCCCGAGCCGACGGTGCACCGGGACTTCATCGGCTCCGACTACCACGGCAAGGCCCAGACGCACCTGGACGCGCTCTGCCACATCGCGTACGACGGGCTGCTCTTCGCGGGCGTGCGGGCGCAGGAGGTGTTCTCCTCGCAAGGTGCCGCCTACGGCGCGGTGACCGACCTGCTGCCCGGGCTGGTGGGGAGGGGAGTCCTGCTGGACGTGCCACGCCTGCGCGGCACACCCTGGCTGGAGCCGGGAGAGGCGATCGGCGGCTCGGAGCTGCTGGTCTGCGCCGAGGAACAGGGCAGCCCGCTGCGCCCCCAGGACATCCTCCTGGTCCGCACCGGCCACCTCGCCCGGCGGCGGCGGCTGGGCGCGTGGGATCCGGACGACCTCAGCGCGGGACTGCATCCCGGCGCGATGCGCGCGCTGAGCGAGTCACGGGCCTCGGCCCTGGGCAGCGACGGCGACAACGACGTGCGCCCGAGCCCCGTCGACGGCGTCCACTCGCCGGTCCACGTGCTGGCCATCACCGCCCTGGGCCTCCCGCTGATCGACAACCTGGACCTGGAGCCGCTGGCCGAGGCGTGCGCGCGCACCTCGCGATGGGAGTTCCTCCTCGTCGTCGCGCCCCTGAACATCCCCCGCGGCACCGGCTCACCGGTCAATCCGCTCGCGGTCCTCTGAGCAGCTCGCCGTCTTCCCGGCGAGAGGTCCGTGCCTCGCGGGGCCTCTTCCAGGGCGAGATCCGTTCTGCGTGGACGCGTCCCCAGGAGCACAGTGGGGACATGGAAGACCGAGCACGCGCGGCCCGCCACCAGCAGCGCGGACAACGGAGCTGGGCGCTGCTGCTGATTCCGCTCGCCCTCATCGCGGCGATCACCGTGGTCGATCTCCACTCCCCCACCAGCATCCACCTCGGCCCGCTCCTGGTGATCGCCCCTGCCCTCACCCCCTCGTTCGCCGGCGTGCGCCCGACCGCCCTCGTCGGAGCCCTGGCCGTCGCCGCCCAGGTCCTCATCGCCTTCCTCCACGGCGGCATCACCACCAGCAACCACATCGCACAGATCGTCGCGCTGACCGTCCTGTGCGTCCTGATCGTCATGTTCACCGCCATCCGCGAGCACCGGGCCAGACAGCTCGCCCGCGCCCAGTCGGTCGCCGAAGCCGCACAGCGCGCCCTGCTGCGCCCGCTGCCCGAACAGATCGGCCCTCTTCAGATCGCCACGATGTACCTCGCCGCCGAAAAGGAGACGCAGATCGGCGGCGACCTCTACACCGCCACTCGCACCGCGGGCGGAACCCGCATGGTCATCGGAGACGTCCGGGGCAAGGGCCTGGCAGCCGTCGGCGAGTCGGCCCTGCTGGTCAGCGCCTTCCGCCTCATCGCCGCACAACACGACACCCTGGCGGACCTGGCGGCCACGCTCGACCACAACGTGGGGCGCTACCTCACCGACTTCGCCCAGGAGAGCAGCGACATCGTCGAGCACTTCATCACCGCGATCCTCCTCGACCTGCCAGACGACGAGCCCGTCGCCCGCATGACCAACTGCGGACACCCGCCGCCCCTCCTGCTGCGCGACGGCCGCGCGCTGCCCGTCGACTCCGTGCCGGCCGCTCCACCCCTCGGCGTGAACGACCTCGGCGACGGCAGCTACCCGAGCGACGACTTTCCGTTCGAAAAGGGCGACACCCTGCTGCTGTACACCGACGGGGTCACCGAGGCGCGCGACGACACCGGCACGTTCTACCCGCTCGCCGATCGCGCCGCCCACTGGACCAAGTCCTCCCCCGAGTCACTCGTCAACCACATCCGCCGTGATCTCCTCGCCCACGTCGGCCACCGCCTCGACGACGACGCCGCCGTCATCGCCATCCGGCGCGCCGAACCGCCCGCCGCCCACGCCTCCGAGCCCGCCGAGCCCGGTCGAAACCCGCCCCCTCCCCGGGAGTGATCCGACGCCGAATCGACAGGGCAGTGCCGGCGGCCGTACGCGGCCGGGTGTCCGCGCCGATGGCCACAGGTTCACCCCGGTGGGAGAGCCCGTCCACGGTCGCCGACACGGCGGCGGGGTTCCCGGCGGTGGCCAGGCGGCCCTGGCGCCGCCGGGAGGCCTCCGGTTCCGTCCTGCCGGAGCGTGGGGCCGATACCGGTCCGCCGGGCTTCCGCCAGCAGCGCGTCCGCTATCGCCAGCGGACACGCAGGGCCTTCAACCCGTTCTGGAAGTTGGAGACGAGTCGCTTCGGGGGTGCTCCCGAAGCGAGTTCCAGGCCGGGCAGTTCGGCGACGACACGACGGATCAGGGTCGCCATCTGAACCCTGGCGAGTCGCGCTCCCACGCAGAAGTGGGGGCCGAAGCCGAAGCTGACGTGATCGTTCGGCGTCCGGGCGATGTCGAGGCGGTCCGCATCGGGGAAGACGGATTCGTCGCGGTTGGCGGAAGCGTGGTAGACGACCACCTTGTCGCCGGCGCGGATCGATTGCCCGGCGAGCACCATGTCCCGGACGGCCGTGCGCCGGAACTCCAGCACCGGCGGCCAGAACCGGAGCATCTCCTCGACCGCCGGGGCGACCAGATCCGGCCGTCGCGACAACTGAGCGTACTGGTCGGGGTGGCTGAGCAGGGAGTACAGACCGCCGGGCAGACCGTTACGCAGCGTCTCGTTACCGGCGACTCCGAACAGGAAGAACATCGTCTCGAACTCGTCGGCCCTCAGCCCGGCTTCCCGCATCCGCGCGACGATGCTGCCCGGTGGTGGCTGTCCGGCGAGCGCGTGGGCGTAGGCGAACGCGGGAGCGCGGGTTGAGCGGGTGGCCGCCGCGGGTGGTGAGGGCGGTGGGCCGGTGGACGAGCGCGCTGCGGCCCATGTCGGTGAGCCGGGACGGGTCGGCGGTACTGGACCGGGCGTGGTCGGGATCCTGGTAGCCGATCACACGATTCGACCAGTCGACCAGCAGCTGCCGGTCCTGCTCCGGCACGCCGAGAATTCGCGCCAGCGTCCACACGGGCAGGTCGGCGGCGATCGGCACGAAGTCGGCCTCGCCCAAGTGCCGGACCGCCCGGAGGAGTTCGGCCGCGCGCTCCTCGATGGCCGTGGTCAGCTCGTGCAGCGCGCGCGGGGTGAACGCGGCCGCGACGGCCCGGCGCAGTCGGGAGTGGTCGGGCGGGTCCTGGTTGAGCATCATCGCGCGGGCGAACTCAAGATCGGCCGGGGTGTCGGGGTCGCGGATCTGGGTCCCGCCGAGGTGCGAGGAGAAGTCCTCCGGGCTGCGCAGCACCTGCTTCACGTCCGCGTGCCGCAGCACCGCCCAGTAGCCCGGCCCGGCCGGCCACTCCCCCACCGCCGGCTCCTCCACCCAGCACACCGGCGCCTGCGCCCGCAGCTCGCGGAACAACCCGTACGGCACGCCCTGCGCGTACGTCTCCGGCCGGAAGATCCGGTTCACCCGCGCCTGGTCGAAGCCCATGGCTGCCGACCGTACGCCGCGAGCCGGCGGACCGCCAGAAGCCGGGACGTCACGGTTGCACCGATCGGCGGCCGCATCCCGTAAGGTCGGCCAATGGCGAAGTACTTCGACGTGCACCCAGAGTCCCCCCAGCCGCGCACCATCAGCACCGTGGCCGACAACGTGCGGTCCGGGGCGCTCATCGCGTACCCGACCGATTCCTGTTTCGCGCTCGGCTGCCGACTGGACAACCACGAGGGGCTGGAGCGGATCCGCTCGATCCGGCGCCTCGGCGAGCGCCACCACTTCACCCTGATGTGCGAGGACTTCGCCCAGCTGGGGCAGTTCGTGCAGCTGGACAACTACGTCTTCCGGGCCGTCAAGGCGGCGACCCCGGGCAGCTACACCTTCATCCTGCCCGCCACCAAGGAGGTCCCGCGCCGGCTGCTGCACCCGAAGAAGAAGACGGTGGGCGTCAGGATCCCCGACCACGCCGTCACCCGGGCGCTGCTCGCCGAACTCGGTGAGCCGCTGGTCTCCAGCACCCTGATCCTGCCCGGCGAGGACGAGCCGATGACCCAGGGGTGGGAGATCAAGGAACGGCTGGACCACGTGCTGGACGCCGTGGTGGACTCCGGCGAGTGCGGCACCGAACCGACCACGGTCATCGACTTCTCCGGCGGGGAGGCGGAGATCGTCCGGCGCGGGGCGGGCGACCCGGCGCGCTTCGAGTGAGGGCGGCGGCGCCGGTCTCAGCGGTGGCGGAGGTCCGTGAAGGCCCCCGCCAGGCCACCGACCGCGACAGCCGGGACGAGCGACGCGTCCCAGGGCTGACCGGCCGCCATGCCCGAGGCCACCACCAGGGCGCCGACGCCCACGCCCGCCGCCCGCGCCGGAACCGAGCGGGGGACCAGCGGCAAGGGCTTGCCGTTTCGCCGTTGTAGGGCCAGTTTGATGACAAGCAGGAGTACTGCGACCGCGAGCAGCGGGGGCACCATGTCGTGCGTCATGGCGCCAGGATGTCATGGACGGTGAAGAGTTGTTCGAGTTGGGTGGGGTCGTCGGTCCGGAACACGGCCGTCTCTACGGCGAGTTGGAGGTCAGGGCCGCGCAGCCATTCGGCGAAGGCGCGGTACGGGGGGCTCTGTTCGTCCCGGAAGGCGTTCGAGGGTACGAGCCCCCCGGCGAGGGCGAGCCCGTGCAGCCGCTCCACGGCCGTCGGGGTCGCCAGGCGGGCCCATTCTGCTAGCCGGTCCCCGGTGCGGTCCGCGGGCCGCAGGGCGGCCCGGCGGGACCTGGGCGCGGATCGGCTCGTGGCCGGAGGCGGAGCCGGTGGAGTTCACGGGCCCACCCGCACGGCGGGCGCCGGGGCGGCACCGGGCCCGGCGGGACCCGGGGTGCGCCAGGACCAGCCTCGGGAACGGATCGGGAACAGATCCGTTCACCGCCGGGTTGGGGCAGGACGACGAGCGTGTCGCACACCCGAAGAGCGAGGGCTTTCCCATGAAGATCGGAATCATCGGCGCGGGCAACATCGGCGGCAACCTGACGCGGCGTCTGACCGCGCTCGGGCACGAGGTCTCGGTGGCCAACTCGCGCGGTCCGGAGTCGCTGAAGGCGCTGGTCGAGGAGACGGGCGCGAAGGCCGTGACGGCCGCCGAGGCGGCGAAGGGCGCGCAGGTCGTGGTCGTGACGGTGCCGCTGAAGAACGTGCCGGACCTGCCCGCGGGGCTGCTGGACGGCGCCGCCGAGGGCGTGGCGGTGATCGACACCGGCAACTACTACCCCAAGGAGCGCGACGGCCGGATCGACGCGATCGAGGACGGCGGGCTGACGGAGAGCCGCTGGACGGAGCAGCACCTCGGCCACCGGGTGGTGAAGGTGTTCAACGGCACCTACGCGCAGGACCTGCTGGAGCGGCCCCGCCCGGCGGGTGACCCGGAGCGGCTGGCCGTGCCGGTCGCGAGTGACGACGAGGCCGCGAAGCGGGTCGTACGGGCGCTGGTCGACGAGCTGGGCTTCGACACCGTGGACGCGGGCGGCATCGACGATTCCTGGCGCCAGCAGCCGGCCACCCCGGTGTACGGGCTGCGCGCCGGGGTCGAGGCCGTGGAGCGGGCGCTCGCGGAGGCGTCCCCGGAGCGCCCGGCGGCCCACCGGGCCTGACTGGCGGGGGGCACGGCCGCGTACGCGGTCGCCCGGCAGCTGCGCGGCGTCGAGGGCCTGACCGTGGTCACCAACTCGCTCCGGATCGCCGACCTCCTCGAAGAGCCCGCGGGCTGGCCGAGGAGCAGCGGGCGGCGGCCGCCCGCCAGGTCGGCGAGCTGATCACCGCACCGGCTGTCGGCAGGAACAGGCTGCCGACCGGGGACCGGCCGTCGCCCGGGGGCCGGCCGTTCACTACGGACCGGCCGTGCTTCCCCGCACCACCAGCTCGGCGGCCAGTTCCAGCCCGGCCGGGGGCGGCACGGCTCCGCGCACCTGGTCGAGCAGCCGCCCGACCAGCGCGGCGGCGATCGCCCCCAGCGGCAGCCGCAGCGAGGTCAGCGCCGGGTGCAGATGGCGGCAGAGCGGCGTGTCGTGGAAGCCGGTGACCGCGATCCCGCGCGGCCCGACGGCCAGTCCCTCCGCCCGCACCGCCTCGTACACGTCCAGCGCCAGCAGGTCGCTGCCCGCCGCGACGGCCGTCGGCGGCTCCGGTCCACGCAGCAGCTCCCGGGCGGCCGCCGCCTCCGGACCGACCGCGGTGACGGCGGTCAGTCCCAGTCGGCGCACCTCGGCCAGGAAGCCCGCCCGGCGCGCCGCCATCCACGGCAGGTCCTCGGAGGCGCCGAGGTACCCGATCCGCCGGTGGCCGAGCACCGCGAGGTGACGCACCACCGCGGCCGTCGCCGCGTCGTTGGCGATGTCCACCCACTGCTGCGGCTGCGCGGGCCCGGTCCGCCCGAAGGTGACGAACGGGACGCCGAGCCGGGTGACGTGGTCGATCCGGGCGTCCGGGGCGAGCACGTCCGCCAGCACCAGCCCGTCCACCTGGCGGGCCGCCACCAGCTCGTCGATGGCCGCCGTCGGGTCCCCCGTGCCCCGGGCCGGGCGGAACAGCAGCACCCGCCAGCCCTGTTCCCCGGCCGCGTCGACCAGGGCCTCCAGGAAGCCGGCCATCAGCGGATTGGGGTCGTGGGGGTCGTCCGCCGGAGCCAGGTAGCCGATGGTGCGGCGGGCGCCGCTGCGCAGCGAGCGGGCCGACTGGTCGGGCTGGTAGCCGAGTTCGCGGATCGTCGCGGTCACCCGCGCCAGGGTCTCGGGGCGGACCCGGTGCGGGGCGTTGAGCGCGTTGGAGACGGTCTGCCGGGAGACCCCGGCCGCTCGGGCGACCTCCTCGATGGTGGTGGCGCCGCGGCGCGGCCGGTGTGCTCCCTCGGGCGGCATGCGGTCCTCCAGGCATACGGTCGGTCGGTCAGCCGGGTCGGGCGGTCAACCGGGTCAGGCGCGGTGCAGCGTCAGCAGCCCGCCGCGCGGCACGGGGATCGGGGCGGCGAGGCCGAGCTCGACCTCGCCCTCGCGGACGATACGCCCCCTCGCGTCCCGCACGGTCGCCACGGCCGTCCCGCTGCCGCCGGTCAGCCGGACGTCCGGGTCGGCGTCGGCGTTGGCCACCAGCAGGGTCCGCCAGCGCTCGCCGGAGGCGTCCACCGGCAGGGCGGCGTAGCGGGCCACCGCGACGGTGTCCCCGCCCAGGGCCGTGACCATCGGGTACCCGAGGTCCGGGCGGGACGGCCGCAGCTCGCCCAGCTGCAGGGTGTCCACGTGGCCGCGGAAGACGCCGAGCCAGAAGGCGAGCGCCTCGCGCTGGGCCGGGCTCTGCGCGGCGAGGTCGACGGAGACCTGCGGCACCGAGAACAGCACGTTGATCAGGTGACAGGCGATCTGCTCCGGCGGTTCGGCCCGGTGCCACATCAGCATGTCGGAGTGGACCGGGACGGGCCCGGCGGCGAGCCGCAGGTCGACGGTCCGCTGCCGGTTCTCCTGCGGACTGAGCGGGCAGTCGGTGGCGCGGATCATGGTGACGTACGGCCAAAGGGCCGGGCTGACGTACGGCTGGCGGTACTCGACCATCGCCTCCGGGTCGGCCGCGGTGATCCGCCGGCGGATGGCGGCGAGCAGGCGCTCCACGCCCTCGTCCACGCTCGCGCAGTCCGCCTCGGGGCCGGCGGCCGGGGCCGGCCCGCGGGAGAACCAGTCGACGAAGTCGACCTTGAGCCCGTCCATGCCCCACTCCTCGACGGCCCGGGCGAGCCGGTCGGTGAGGAAGTCGCGGACCTCGGGGTAGCGCGGGTCGGCCACGACCGCACCCAGGTGGGCGGCGTCGGCGAGGGCGTGGCGGCCGAACTTCCCGAAGGCGGCGCTGTCCTTGCCGATGAACGGCAGGGCGTACCAGAGCAGGTAGCGCACGCCGAGCCCGTTCACCCGGGCGACGTGGGCGGCGGTGTCGGGCAGCGACACCGGCTCCCAGTCGCCGCAGTGGGCGTATCCGCGGGTGCGGTCGGCGGTCATCCAGCCGTCGTCCACGATGATCACGTCCAGGCCGAGCGCCTTGCCGAGAGCGGCCTGGGCCTCGACGCGCTCGGGCGTGACGTCCTGGTGCATCGAGTACCAGGTCGAGTAGGCGGGCCGCCGGGCGGCGTCGGGGACGTCCACGGCGCGGCCGTCGCCCCACCAGGCGGCGAGGTCGGCCAGGCAGCGGGCGAAGTGCCGCCCCGAGGTGTCGATCCGCACGGCGAGCTCGCCGTCGGCCTGGGCCCAGAACCGGAACTCGCCGGTCTCCTCGACCACTCCGGCCCCGGCCAGCACGTCGGGGCGCCCGGCGGCGAAGGCGCACAGGGCGACGTCCCCGGTGCCGACCAGCGCGGCGATCGGGGCGCCGGCCGCGAGGCCGGTGCGGCGCGGCGCGCTCCAGGCGGCGGGCAGCCAGCCGGTGCCGCGCGGCTCCGGGGTCCAGAAGGCCGTGGCGTCCACGCAGGGCACCCGCCACTCGATCCGTACCGGCCCGGCGTCGCGCGCCGTCACCTCGACCACTCCCTCCGCGACCGCTTCGGCGGTGGCCGATCCGCTCGCCGTGAGGCTTGCCCTGAGACGGGCGGCGAGGTCGGTGCCCTCGGGGCGCAGCGGGCGCAGGCCGCCGGCGGTGGCGGGGGCGTGCGGCTCCCAGATGTCGGTCATGCTGCTCAGCCTTTCGTGGCGCCGGCCAGCAGGCCGGAGATGAACTGCCGCTGGAGGACCAGGAAGAGGACCATCATCGGCAGGGTGGACAGGGCGGTGCCCGAGAGGATCGCGCCGTAGTCGGTGGTGGCCTTGTTGCCGTACAGGGTCGCGAGGGCGACCGGCAGGGTGTGCATGTCGGGGCTGCGCAGGGCGATCAGCGGCCAGACGAACTGGTTCCAGGAGCCCAGGAAGAGGAAGATCGAGAGAGCGGCGAGCACCGGCCGCATGACCGGGACGACGACGCTCCACAGCACCCGGAACTCGCCCGCGCCGTCGACCCGTGCGGCGTCCAGGAGTTCGTCCGGCAGGCTGGTCAGCGACTGGCGCATCAGGAAGACGGCGAAGGGCACGCACAGCCCGGGCAGGATGATCGCCTGGTAGGAGTCGAGCAGGCCGAAGTTCGTCATCATCTTGAACAGCGGCACCAGCATGACCTGTTCGGGCACCACGAGGGTGGAGAGCAGCAGCGCGAACAGCAGGGTGCGGCCGCGGAAGCGGAACTTGGCGAAGGCGTAGCCGGCCAGCAGGGCGACGACCAGCGCGCCTACGGTCTGGACCCCGGCCACCAGCAGGGAGTTGCCGACCACCCGGAGCAGGCCGATCCGCTGGTCGAGCCGGTGCAGATTGTCGCCCAGGCCCCCGCCGGGCAGCAGGTGCGGCGGCCAGTCGAAGATCTCGGTGTCCTTGCGGGTGGTGGAGACCAGCAGCCAGTAGAAGGGGGCGACGGACAGGCCCGTGAGGCCCGCGAGGAGGAAGGTCAGCGGCCAGCCGCGGAGCTTCTCGGAGTTCATCGGTCCTTCTCCCCCATCAGGCGCATCTGGACCGCGCCGAGCACCGACACCAGCAGCGTGAGCGCGTAGGCGATGGCCGAGGCGTAGCCGAAGTCGAAGTACCGGAAGCCGTTCTGGTACAGGTACATGGAGACGGTCAGGCTCGCGTTGTCCGGGCCTCCGCCAGTCAACACGTACGGCTCGTCGAAGAGTTGGAGAGTGCCGATGGTGGACAGCACGACGGTGAACAGCAGCACCGGGCGCAGCGCGGGCACGGTGACCGCGGTGAAGCGGCGGACGGGTCCGGCGCCGTCGACCATCGCGGCCTCGTACAGCTCCTTCGGGATGCCCTGGAGGCCGGCCAGGTAGATGACGGCGTTGTAGCCGGTGTAGTGCCAGGTGAGCACCAGGACGACGGCCATCCGGGCCCAGAACGGCTGGCCGAGCCAGTCGACGGCGGGCAGCCCGACGGCCTCCAGCAGCCGGTTCACCGCGCCGTCGTCCGTCCTGAGCAGGAAGGCGAAGATCACGCCCGTGGCGACCAGGCCGGTGACGGCGGGCATGAAGACGCCCAGCCGCCAGACGGCCCGCCAGCGCACCAGGCCGGAGTTGATGCCGACGGCCGTCAGCAGGGCGAGCGCCAGCATCAGCGGGACCTGGACGACGAGGATCTCGGCGGTGTTGCGCAGGGCCGTCCAGAACAGCGGATCGTCCAGCAGGCGTCGGTAGTTGGCGAGTCCGGCGGCGCGGGTGGTGTTGCCCGCGCCGGTGGTGAAGGAGAGCAGCAGGGAGTCGACGATCGGGTAGGCCTTGAACACGCCGAAGGTGACCAGGGCCGGGGCGAGCAGCAGGTACGGCAGGGCGGCGCGGCGGCGGCGGGCGGCGCGGCGGCTCGGTACGGCCCTCCCGGCGGGTTCCTCAGCGAGCGCGACGGCCGGGGTGGTGGTCGTCATGCGATCGTTCGCCCGGTCTGCTGGGCGAGCCGCCCGGCGGCGTCCTTGAGGGCGGCTGCGGGGTCGCCGGACTTGAGGAAGACCTTGGTCTGGGCGTCGCCGGCGAGCTTGAGGGCGCGGGCGTAGTCGCCGGAGTAGTTGGTCGGGTCGCCGCCGTCGACGGCGAGGTCCGCGAAGGTCTTCAGGACGGCCTGGCCGCCGAAGTACGGGCGGGGCTCGGCGTACATCGGGTCCGTGTAGGCCGCGGTGAGCGCGGGGAAGACGCCGCCTGCGGCGAACATGGCGTTGACCGAGGCCGGGCGGGTGAGCGCGTACTCGACGAACTTCCAGGCGGCGCGGCGGCGCGGGCTTGAGGCCGAGACGGCGAGGTGGGTGGAGTTCACCAGGGCGGTGTGCTTGCCTCCGGGGGTGACGGCCGGGGGCTTGGCGAGGCGCCAGTTGCCGCTCTGGCCGGGGAACTTGGCCTCCAGGTAGTGGGCGGCCCAGGCGGGCATCGGGGCGACGGCGAGCTTGCCCGCCTTCATCAGGGTGGCCCAGCCCTGGTCGCCGGGGGCGTCGGCGACGAGCCCGGCCGCGTCCAGGCGCTGGACGATGGACATGGCTCGGACGCTCGGCCCGGAACCGAGGGTGATCCTCCCCTGGAGGTCGAAGTAGAACGCGCCCTGGAGCTGCATCAGGGACTGCAGGAAGTCGAGGTCGGGGGCGGGATTGGCGGCCTTGTTGAGGCCGATGAGGGAGATGCCGGGGTTGGCGGCCTTGAAGCGGTCGGCGACGGCGATCAGGTCGTCCCAGGTGGCGAGGGCGGTGGGGTCGATGCCGGCCTTGTCGAAGCAGTCCTGGCGGTAGAAGAAGCCGAGTGGGTTGACCTCCCAGGGCAGTGCGTGGACGTGGCCGTCCTTGCCGGTGACGACCGGCCACAGGCCCTTGGCGAAGGCGTCCTGGTGGGCGGTCGCGCCGAACTGCGAGAGGTCGGCCAGGCCGCCGGGGAACTTGTCGACGTAGCCGGGCAGGTAGTCGCAGCCGATGTGCAGCACGTCGCCGAGCCCCTGGCCGCCGGCCGCGAGGCCGACGGTGATCTTGTCCCAGATGGCCGGGTTGCCGATGTCCTGGACGTCGACCTTGATCCCCGGGTTGTCCTTCTCGAACGCCGGGACGACTCCGCGCAGCGCGGCGGCGGCCGTGGCCCAGGACCAGACGGTGACGGTCCCGGTCTCGGCGTCCCCTCCCGAGCCCCCGCCCGGGTCGGCGCCGCCACAGGCCGCGAGGCTGCCACCGGCGGCCAGCGCGAGCAGACCGGCTCCGGAGGCACGGAGCAGGCCGCGACGGGAAAGGTGTGACATTGCATTCCTCCTGATGGGACGGCGCCGGGCAGAGACGGAACAAAAGGGGCAGTGCGCGCTCGAAGGCCGTCGATTTGAACGTTCAAACCAACAAAACAGACCACAACCCAACAGGTTCACATGAGCGGGAGTCAGCAAACGCCCGCCCTCCCCACCCCGTCAACCCCTCCGCCCCGGAACGCCCGTCTCCGCAACCGTTCCGTTACCACCGGAGCCCGCCCCGCTCCGGCGGGAACGGGGCGGGCTCGTGAGTTCGACGGGCTGTGGACGAAGGGGCCGGGCGGGTGTTCGCCCGGGCGGGTCCGGGGCGTCGGCGCAGCCCTGGCGGCAGGTCAGAGGTCGTTCTGAATTTCCGACGAGCCATTGAGGCCGGGCCGGTGCCGCGCCTACACTCGCCCGGCCGTGACCTCGTGTCCCGGAGCCCCCTCGCGTACCCGGTGTCGCACGATCCGGCCCGGGTAGCGGCCTTTGTCCCCCAACCCATCCTCGTGGAGGACCACTTGAAGGCTCCAAGCATGCGCCGAACACTCCTGGCAGGGGTGAGCAGCCTGGCCTTCGCGGCCTCCGGCGCGCTCGCCGTGCCGACGGTCACCAGTGCCGTCGCCGCCATCGGCTACCCGGTGGTGCACCCCGCGGTGGCCGACTACAGCCAGGTGTCGGCCGGCACCACTCCCCCCACGCCGGCGCAGTGCGCGTCGGCGGGCCGCCGGTGCTTCAGCCCGCAGGGCATCCGGGCCGCCTACAACCTGGGCCCGCTGTACGCGGACGGCTTCGACGGTCGGGGTCAGACGATCGCGATCTTCGACTCGTACGGCAGCGACACCATGGCGCACGACCTGCACGTCTTCGACCAGGCCTTCGGTGTCGACGCGATGTGCGGCGAGGAGGGCGTGACCTGCCGGCCGGGCATGCCGACCTTCAGCGAACTCCACGTCCAGGGCGACCCGGGCACCACAGCCCCGCCGTCCACCAGCCAGGGCACCGGCCAGGAGAGCAAGGCCGCCTGGGCGCTGGAGGTCGCGCTCGACGTCGAGACCGCGCACGCGATGGCCCCCGGCGCCAACATCCTGCTGGTCAGCACCCCCACCGCCGAGACGCTCGGCGTCCAGGGCATGCCCGCCCTGATGAACGCCGAACAGTACGTGGTCGACCACCACCTGGCGAACGTCCTCTCCCAGTCCTTCGCCTCCGCCGAGGGCGCGTTCGCCAGCCCCCAGTCGATCGAGCCTCTGCGGCACGCCTTCAAGTCGGCGGCCCTGAACGGCGTCACGGTGCTCGGCTCCAGCGGTGACGACGGCACGGCCGGGTCCGTGAAGACCCCGGTGAAGAAGGGCGGCTCCACCCTCCCGTACCCGTCCGTGGAGTGGCCGGCCTCCGACCCGCTGGTGACCGCCGTCGGCGGCACCTTCCTGTGCACCGATCCCGGGGCGACCGGCGGCCGGTCCGCGGACAGCACCGACAACCCGGCCACCTGCAGGGCCGACGCCGGTTCGGCCGAGGTGGGTTGGAGCGGTTCGGGCGGCGGGTTCAGCCAGGTCTTCGACAAGCCCGCCTACCAGTCGGCGCTGCCCGCCGGCTCCACCGCGACCGGCACCGGGCGCGCCGTCCCGGACGTGGCCCTGCAGGCCGCTCCCGGCACCGGCGCGCTGGTCTACCTCTCGCTGCCGCCGGACGGCTCCTCCGGCCTCAAGTGCGGTAGCACGCCCTGCAGCACGGGCTGGTACGACATCGGCGGTACCTCGCTGTCCTGCCCCCAGTGGGCCGGCCTGGTGTCGATCGCGGACCAGATCAACGGCGGAGGCCTCGGCCAGATCAACCCGGCCCTGTACAAGCTGGCCGCCGACCCGGCCACGTACGCGGCCGACTTCAACGACGTGACCCTCGGCAACAACACCACCGACCCCACGGTGCCCGGCTACCCGGCCACCACCGGGTGGGACCCGGTCACCGGCCTCGGCACGCCCAACGCGGCGAAGCTGCTGCCCGACCTGGTCAGCGCCGCCCACTCCGGGTGAGCCCGGACTCCTGAGGCCGTCGCCCCGCCGAGCCGCAGCTCGGCGGGGCGACGCCGTGCACGGAGGGC